>JAITVR010000063.1 GCA_031285695.1 Prevotellaceae bacterium | reverse complement strand
ATTTTGGTGGACGAAATTTTTAAGCAAATGTCCGAAGCCATCAACAAGTACATTCACGAAAACCAAATACGCACGCTGGGCGAGCCGCTACCGAGCGAAACCACCAAGCCGCTTGACTTCGACACGCAAACCGAGTTTGAGTTTTCGTACGATTTGGCCGTGGCGCCCGAGGTAAATTTAACGGTGGACAAGGGCATCAAAATTCCCTACTACACCATTGCTGTTACCGACGAGGAAAAGAAAAAACGCATTGACGGCTACCTGCGCTACTACGGCAAAATGATTTCGGCCGATACGATTGCTATCGACGATTTGGTAACCGTTGACGTGGCGCAAAGCAAGGAAGGCGGCTACTCGGTCGAAGGCGCCATGCTGTCGCTCAAGGTTATGCCCGAAGCTAAGCAGAAAAAATTGCTGGGACTAGCCGTGGGCGCCACCATTGATTTGGACGTGCGCAAAATGCTTACCAACGATGCCGACTGCGCCGCATTCCTCAAGGTTACCAAGGAGCAGCTGCTTGAGCTTGACCCCAACTTTACCATCACGGTAAAAGAAATTAAGCGCATGGAGCAGGCCGAAATCAACCAAGAATTGTTTGACAAGGTGTATGGCGAAGGCACCGTAACCTCCGAAACCGAATTCTGCGCCAAGGTTGAAGCCGAAATCCGCCTGCAGCTGGCCGATGAAAGCGACTACCGCTTCCTTATTGACACGCGTAAAAAGTTGGTGGACAAAACCAAGTTGGCGCTTCCCGAAGCATTTTTAAAGCGTTGGCTGCTCATGACTTCGGAAGGAAAAATGAACGAGGAGCAAATTGAAAAAGAATTCCCCCGCTTTGCCGAAGACCTGCGCTGGCAGCTGATAGAAGGTCATTTGCTCCGTCAGCAAAATTTGGAAATACAGGAGGAAGATTTGCTTGGCTTTGCCAAAAAAATGGCGCTACAGCAGTTTGCCATGTACGGCCTAAGCAACATGCCCGACGAGCACTTGGTAAACTTTGCCAAAAATATTTTGGAACGCCCCGAAGAGCGCAAGCGCATTGCTGAGCGCGCCGCCGAAAGCAAGGTGCTGGACTACATTAAAGGTGTGGCCACGCTAGAGCAAAAGGAAATTAGCGGCGAAGCGTTCAACAAATTGTTTGAGAAGGAAGCAGAATAAACAAGTTAAAAGTTTGTAAAGTTGCAAGTTTATAAAGTTTTCACACTTTGTAAAACTTGCAACTTTATGAACTTTATGAACCTTATAAACTTTATAAACTTTATAACTAATGTCCGAATTTCAAAAATACGCCGTAAAGCATCGCGGCATCAACAGTCTCACGCTGCACCGCTACGGCAGCGTGTACAACGGTTACATCAACCCCACCATCATCGAAGAGCGGCAGCTCAACGTGGCCAGCATGGACGTATTTTCGCGCCTCATGATGGAGCGCATCGTATTTCTCGGCGTGCCCATTGACGATGATGTGGCCAACATTATTCAAGCGCAGCTCTTGTTTCTCGACTCCAACAACGATTCGGGCAAGGACATCAGCATGTACCTCAACTCGCCAGGCGGCTCGGTTTCGTCGGGCTTGGGCATTTACGACACCATGCAGCTCATAGCCTCCGATGTGGGCACCATTTGCACCGGCATGGCCGCCTCCATGGCCGCCGTGCTGCTATGCGCCGGCGCGCCCACCAAGCGCACCGCCCTACCCCACTCGCGCGTAATGATACACCAGCCCATGGGCGGCGCCGAAGGACAGGCAACCGATATTGAAATTACAGCGCGCGAAATTGTAAAGTTGAAGCACGAGCTGTACGAAATCATTGCGCTGCACTCAGGAAAATCAGCTGAGCAAATTGAAAAAGACAGCGACCGCGATTTTTGGATGACATCAAAGGAAGCGTTAGAGTACGGCATGATTGACCAAATTCTTACCAAGCGTTCAAAAAAGTAAATAAGCCATGGCCGGGAAAAGAAACACCCCACCCACATACTGCTCATTTTGCGGGCGACCCGAGCACCAAGTGGCGCACCTGCTGCATGGCGATGGCGACATAGCCATTTGCGATGGCTGCGTTGAGCGCGGCTACGAAATTGTACACAAGGAGCAAAAAGAAAAGGCTAAGCCCGAGCTTAACCTTGACGATATAAAGCTGCCCAAGCCGCACGAAATAAAAAAATTGCTCGACCAGTACGTCATTGGGCAGGACGATGCAAAAAAATACCTGTCGGTAGCCGTGTACAACCACTACAAGCGCGTAAAGCAAAAGCACGAAGGTGAAGATGAGGTAGAGCTCGAAAAATCCAACATCATTTTGGTAGGCGAAACCGGCACCGGAAAAACGCTGCTGGCACGCACCATTGCCCGCATGCTGCACGTTCCCTTTGCCATAGTCGATGCCACCGTGCTAACCGAAGCCGGCTACGTGGGCGAAGATGTGGAAAGCATTTTGACCCGCCTGCTGCAAGCCGCCGACTACAACATAAAAGCCGCCGAAAAGGGCATCGTTTTTATAGATGAAATAGACAAAGTTGCGCGCAAGGGCGACAACCCCTCCATTACGCGCGATGTATCGGGCGAGGGCGTGCAGCAGGCCATGCTCAAGCTGCTCGAAGGCTCAATAGTAAACGTGCCGCCGCAGGGCGGGCGCAAGCACCCCGACCAAAAAATGACCGCCGTAAATACCAAGGACATTTTATTTATTGCCGGCGGAGCATTCGAGGGCATTCAAAAAATCATAGCCCGCCGTGTCAACGTAAACTCCATTGGCTACGCCGCGCAGGAAAAACGCGAACGCATAGACCGCAGCAACCTGCTGCAGTACATCTCGCCGGCCGACCTGCGGCAGTTTGGGCTTATCCCCGAAATTGTGGGGCGCCTGCCCGTGCTCACGCACCTCGAACCGCTGGACAGCGCTGCGCTGCGCCGCATTTTGACCGAGCCCAAAAACGCCATTGTAAAGCAGTACAAAAAGCTGTTTGCCATGGATAAAGTCAGCCTCGAAATTGATGACGACGCGCTGGACTACATTGTAGAAAAAGCCGTGGAGCACAAGCTCGGCGCGCGCGGACTGCGCTCCATTTGCGAGGAGCTGATGATGGACGCCATGTACGAGCTGCCCGAAAATGAAAAGGCAAAAACGCTACGCGTAACCAAAGCCTACGCCGAGGAAAAGCTGCTCAAAAACTTCGAGGGAAAGGTAGTAAAGGCGGCGTAAGGACAAGTTTATAAAGTTCGTAAAGTTTGTAAAGTATAAAGTTCATGGCGTAAAAAACCTTGAACTTTATTTTTTTGCTATAAGGCTGCTCGCTGCCATCGTTATTGTCATGCTGGGCTTCCCCGCTGTCATGCTGAGCCTGTCGAAAAACCACGTCATTGCGAGCGGGTTTAGCGAAGCAATCTCAAGCCCGATTGTGAGATTGCCGCGTCGCTCGTTCCTCGCTCCTCGCAATGACGGTGTGGGTTGTCATGCTGAGCCTGTCGAAGCATCTCACGTTAGCACTGTCATTGCGGGCTTGACCCGCAAACTCCTAACTTTTCTGCTTCTCTTCGTTACTTTGCCTTGACGCAAAGTAACCAAAAGTCAAGACAAAATAAAGCTCGAACCGCAATTTTGTCCGCCCACCGCACGCCTACGCACAAGCCTAAGAGGGCGAGGGGATGTGTGGGGTGGCACCCTTCGACAGGCTCAGCATGACAACGCGCGCGAGCATTTAATTCTTTACCTCAAAAATCTCCTCCAATTTTTCCGAATGCGCCACGCTGTTGGGGTTCAATCCTAATTCGCCTTCGGGTACGGGCAGCTTATG
>JAITVR010000061.1 GCA_031285695.1 Prevotellaceae bacterium | reverse complement strand
AATCTATTTCGGTTTTTAGCTAACTTTCTCAAGGTTGGCTCTGTTAATTATTTCATTATGAGTATTATATCAACTGGTGTGGCGTACCGTCATGCCAATCAGCAAGCACTTTTTGAGGGTATTAATTTTTCTGTTCGCGCCGGGCAAAAGGTTGCCATTGTAGGCAATAACGGCTGCGGAAAATCAACCCTTCTCCGTATTTTGACCAACGAACTTTCGCCCTCGGTGGGCTCGGTTCAGTGCTCATCACGTCCCTACTATATTCCACAACAGGTTGGTGCAGAAGGAAAAAGTGTGGCGGAAGTTCTCGGTGTGGCCGTTAAAATTGCTGCGCTAAAAGCTATTGAAAACGGCAGCAGCAACCCCGCGCACTTCGACGCTTTGGCCGATGACTGGGGGATTGAAGCTCAATGTCGCGCCGCGCTTGATTACTGGGGCTTAACGGCGGTAACTCTTGACACCTTGCTTGACCGGTTGAGCGGCGGCGAACGCACGAAAGTTTACCTTGCAGGCTTGATAATTCACGCGCCCGAGGTGGTGCTTTTAGATGAGCCAACCAACCATTTGGACGCGGCAACTCGCACCAAATTATACAGCTACATATCGGCAAGTAAATCGACGATAGTTGTTGTTAGCCACGATGTTACACTGCTCCTGCAAATCAATACAACATATGAACTATCCGAAAAAGGCCTGCGGCTGTACAGCGGAAATTATGACTTTTACTGCGCACAAAAAGAGCTGGAAGAAGAAGCCTTGGCGCAGCATATAGGCGCCGAAGAAACGGCTTTGAAGCAGGCTCGCCGCAAGGCTCAGGAAGTGTACGAGCGGCAAGAAAAGCGCAGCAATCGCGCCGGTAAAATCAGCTCCGGCGTGCCGCGCATTATTTTAAATGCTCGGCATGATAAAGGCGAAAACACAGGCGCCAAGCTTGCCGAAAAGCATGCCGGCATTATTGGCGATAGCCAACAAAAGCTCACCGAGCTGCGTCAAAAACAGCGCAAAAATGCTACGCTAAAAATCAACTTTGATGATGCCGCGCTGCATAACGGCAAGCTGCTGATTGCTACAGGCGGAATAAATTTTGGATACACCGCCGATAAAATGCTATGGCCGGAGCCGCTTCAGCTCGAAATTTGCAGCGGCGAGCGCGTACACCTGCAAGGCGGCAACGGTAGCGGAAAAACCACGCTGGTAAAGCTGCTGACGGGCGAGCTTGCGCCCACAATTGGCGAGGTAAGGCGTGCGCCCAACTTCTCGTATCTATACTTCGACCAGCAGTATAGCCAAGTTTTTCGCAGCATCAGCGTGCTTGAATTGGCGCGCGAGTACAACCTCGAAAACCTGCAAGACCACGAAGTAAAAATCCGACTAAACCGCGCGTTATTTCCCGCCGAAACATGGGATAAAAGCTGCCTAAGCCTATCCGGCGGCGAGCGAATGCGGCTTTACCTGTGCTGCCTAATGCTTTCGAACCACATTCCCGACATGCTGATACTTGATGAACCAAGCAACAACCTTGATTTGGCGAGCCTTGCCACCCTTACCGAAACGGTGAAAAATTATCGCGGCACGCTCATCGTCATTTCCCACGACAGCCATTTTACAAAGCAGGTTGGAGTAACAAAATCAATCACGCTGTAAGCAGAAAAGTTGTGGTACGATGCCCAAAAATTAGAAAGGAATATTCGGCAACTGGTTGTTAATAAACAATTTACAACAAAAAACGTTACGCCACCAAGTAGTTTTCTACGTGGTAGGGAGCAATGTCAAATTGTCCGTTGAGCCAGTTGAGTACGCCGTCGGTAAGCTTAACTTTGGCAAATTCTGCTTTGTTTTTCAGCAACTTTGCCATGTTGAGCGGACTTTTATTAAGCATTGGCAAAAAATCAACAATGCCCTTAGAGTTGTCCTCAAAAACAACCTCTATAGTGTAGTTTTTCAAATACTTACACCCTATTACATTCCTATAGGTTTTCATGGTTGTTCAAGTATTTTTTTTGTAATTCTTTAATGTTTTTCGCCTTGATTTCAACTACTAACTTGGATATGCTTGTTTTTTGCATTACAAAAATATCGAACCAAACCTTCAAAAAATATCCCTGAAATGCTTTTGCTATAGTTTTAACTTCGCTAAGCTTGGCGGGCGAAAATTTTCCCTTTGTAACCTCGTAAGTTACGCGCGCCACTTTTCCGTCTTTTGGAAAATACCTAATAATCATTTCGTTTTTTCCATCAACAACATGCACGTGCGGAGGTTGGTGCTCGGCAGTATATATCCGAAACATCAGCCCAAAGTATTCAAGAATTGTTGGCATACGCTTGCGCTTTTCTACAAAGGTACACACTAAAAGTCAAATTTTCTCACTTTTTTCCACAAAAAAATCCTCTAAATGGTTAAATTTAGAGGATTTACTCGTGATCCAGCTGGGGCTCGAACCCAGGACCCCATCCTTAAAAGGGATGTGCTCTACCTACTGAGCTACTGAATCAATTTTTTCTTTTTTGCTGAAAGCGGGTGCAAAAGTAG
>JAITVR010000045.1 GCA_031285695.1 Prevotellaceae bacterium | reverse complement strand
CGTGCGCTACGGTTAGCTTGTTCCACGCACCATCGGTCCACAGCTTGTGCATGGGGTTGGTAAGCTCTACCAACGAAATATATTTTTCCGAAGGTAAATTTGAAAAATCGGGCGCAGGTAATTCCGCAAAACGAATGTTTTGCTCGTCGTTTTCACTATAAATTAATACTTTATCTTCATTTGTATAAAATGTTCGTACTAAATTATTTATATCTTCATTTTTTTGTAAAAATAAAATGATTTTTTCGAGCGGTAATTCACCATCGTCAAGCGTAATAAAGTCCACATAGTCAAAAATGCGAACATCGGAAATATTGCGCAGCTCCGTATTTACATATCCGCCACCCATTACAATTTTTATGTGCGGATACTGCTTTTTTACGTGCTGCGCGCAACGCAAAGCTGAAAAAAGACAGCCGGGAAAAGGAACGGTAAATCCAATAATATCAGTATTTTCCACCAAAATATACGAGTCCAAAATTTGCAACATTAGCTCATCTATGAGCGAAGGCTGAGCTTGTAACGCTGCATGAATTTTGTCAAACGTAGGCGCAGAAACGCTGAGCCGCTCGGCGTAGCGCACAAGGTCAAAGTGCGCGTCAATATTTTCGCGAATAAAATCGGCAATATCCTCAACGTAAAGTGTAGCAATGTGTTTAGCCTTATCGGTAAGGCCTGTTGCACCAAAGGCCCAATCCAAATCGGCAACGCTATCAAAGCGTTTACCTTTGGGCAAAAAATCGCCGCCGGCAATGCGCGTGGCCAGCGTGCTATCCTTGCCCTGCAAAAAACGCATGACGCTTTGCACCGTATTTACGTAAGCATTTTGCTGCTCAAGCATTCGCCGATTTTTGGCGCTGGGCTTGGTTTGTAGAAAAATTCGCTTGAGAAAATCGGGGGTATAAATGGCGCTGATTAAGTCAATGCTGAGGTCGCGCTGCGCCGCCGCAAAGCCGCGCTGCTTAAGGTGCGCCGCAAGCATGGTGGTGGCAGGATACGCGGTGTTGAGCTGCGTAAGCGGCGGAGTTATGAGCAAGACTTTACTTGTCATAACAAGTTAAAAATCAATGAAATACAAAACATTTTACTGCAAGGGAAAGCTAGGCGACTGAGACGATTTTGTGCCAATGGAAACAATGCTATCCACCACAAAATTGCTGTAGCCGCGCCACGGCAGCGCGCTTTTGTACTCCTTGTAGTAGAGCTCCACAATTTCGCCGCCGGCAAGCATTAGGCGGTCGGCAACATCTTTTTCCGACATCGAAAATTCAAACTCGTTGGAGCCCAACTCGCCTACTTTTCCTGAGCGAAAACCTTGCTGGATAAGCTTTCCCTCGTAGGTTTTAAAAATGTAGCCCTTGTGCACCACGTAGTTCAACTCGCCCGTTTTTACGCCCGTGCCGAACACAAAAAAGTAGCGAAAGTAAACAAAAAATACCAGCGCCAGCAGCAGGAGCAAGGTGAAAATTGTCCAAAATTTTTTCATAGCTATACCTCTTTAGTTAGTAACGAATTTACGTACATCGCCATGCCAGCGTAGTCTTGCTGCATCATGCAATCAAAATGTCCTTTGGGGCATTTTTGAAAACCTTTTCTTGAGCAAGGACGGCATTTCAAATTTTCCACCTCAACTATTTTTGAATTTTTGCCTGCGTAGTAAGGATACTTTCCAAACTTTGGCACGGTATTTCCCCACACCGAAACAACATCTTTTTTGCGCGCAGCAGCAACCTGCATTAGGTCTGATTCGGGCGAAATTACTACTTTAGATTTATCAATTAAAATTGCTGATTGATAAATATTTAAATGTCCACAAGTGTTGTAAACATTTAAGCACTTTTCGGCTATAAAATTTCCCTCTTCGCGCTCCTTTTCGCTGCCTAAAAGCGCAACCGGAGAATTAATTTTATTGCATAGCTCAACAATTTTTTCTGTTGGCATTTTTTTGGTAGCATGCCGCGCACTTAAAATTAAGGCAACAAAATTTTTGCCTTCAAAATATTTTTCCACCTCAGCAGGCAAAGTCGTTTCACGAGGTGTAAAAAAATCAAGTCCTTGCTTATCATTTTTCACATGCAGGTCGCTCAAAACGCCCATGTAGCGGTCAACTACATGAAGATTATCGGGCAAAATATCAACTTTAAAATTTACTAGCAGCCATTTTGCAAAGCGGAGCTTATAAAAAGCAAAAGTTTTTTCGCCCAACGCCATTTTTACCAACCAACTGCGAAAATTTCGATGCAAATCGAGCACAAAATCAAAATGTTCATGCCTCAACTCTTTAATTAAGTGAATAAGGCTATCTTCCAGAACATGAATTTTATATATATGTGGATTTGGCGCTAAAACATCGGCAAATTTTTTCTTAGTAACCAGGTGAATTTCGGCGTGCGGACGGCGAGTTTTGAGCAAGCGAATGATGGGCGTTGTGAGCACAAGGTCGCCAATGGAGCCGAAGCGTATGACTAAGTATTTTATGGTCATGGCGTTATCCAATGGCTACAAATTTACTTTTTTCTTTGCATTATTGCAAGCGCAAGGTTTTTAATTTCCGTTTTTTTGTCGTCGGCCACGTTTACCTCTGCAAGGTGCTGCATGGCTTCGGCAAACAACTTTTCAACCTCATTATGCACCATTTTTTCAACGCCTACTTTGGCGTAAACCGCCTTTACCTGCGTAATTTTTTCGGTGCGCTCAAGCGTGGTATTTTGCATTAAGCAAATAAAATCCGCCAGCTCTTTTTCTTTCAAAACAGCTGTGGTTGAGACAAATAAGAAAGTTTTCTTTTGCTCAATAATGTCGCCGCCGGTGGCTTTGCCAAATTCCTCAGCGTTGGAGTAGCAATCCAAGTAATCGTCCTGCACCTGAAAGGCCAAGCCCAGCTTATAGGCAAAGCTGCGAAGATGCTCCACATCAGCCGCAGGCGCGCCGGCAGCCACCGCGCCAATGGAGGCCGCAGCCGCCAGTAACACCGCGGTTTTGCGCCCCACCATTTCGTAGTACTGCTCAAGGCTAATAGTGGGCAGCAGCTCAAAATCAACATCGAGCTGCTGACCCTCGCAAACCTCAATGGCAGCGCGATTGAACACTTTTAGCACCTCAGCAGCGTTGGGCGCTCCGCACAGCAGGCGGTAAGCCTCAATCAGCATGCCATCGCCCGAAAGAATAGCCACGTTAGTATCCCATTTTTTTACAACGGTAGGAACGCCGCGCCGCAAATCGGCGTGGTCCATAATATCGTCGTGAATAAGGGTAAAGGTGTGAAACAGCTCAACGGCTAATGCTATATTAACTATCTCATTATCAATATTTTGAATAAATATTTCGGCGCACATAAGCGTCATTACGGGGCGTATGCGCTTGCCGCCCGACTGCAGCGCGTAGCGCATGGGCGCATAAAGCAAGTTGGGAGAGGCAGGCAGCGCGAGCTGGCTTAAAGCCTGCTCCACCATTTGGGTAAGCTGCGAAAAAGTGTGCATACCAAAAAATGTAAGGTTTAATAGTTTTGCCAAACAAAAAAAGCCTCAAGACTTACGCAGGAGGCTTTTAATAAAAGAGTTAACGCTTTTCTACTTGTCGGTTTTAACGCCGTTGCCGTTAGTGTTGTTGTTCATGTTACAGTAGCCCACAAACAGCGCGCCCACCTCAATAAGCACGCGCCCCATAGAGGCGT
>JAITVR010000219.1 GCA_031285695.1 Prevotellaceae bacterium | reverse complement strand
CTATGGTACAACCTGCGCAAAACATGGAGAGCGTGAGTGCACGCATAGCCTCCATCATTGATAAATTCGGGAAGGTAAAGGACAACGCCTCGCCCGAGCTCGCGCAGCTGCGCCGCATGATGGTGGACACGCAGCAGCAAATAGCGCGCCGCATGACCACCGCGCTCAAGCAGGCGCAGGCAGCAGGATACGTAGATGAAGATGCCGAGGTAAGCCTGCGCGACGGTCGCGCTGTGATACCCGTAAACGCAAGCAGCAAGCGCAAGGTGGCGGGTATGGTGCTGGACGAATCGGCTACCGGAAAAACCGCCTTCATTGAGCCCGCCGAGGTGGTGGAGCTCAACAACCAGCTCAAGGAGCTGGGCTTTGCCGAACGGCGCGAGGTTATCAAAATCCTCACCACCTTTACCGACTACCTTCGCCCCTTTTTGCCCGAAATAACCGAGGCTGCCGAGCTGGTGTGCCGCATAGATTTTATTCGTGCCAAGGCGCTTTTTGCCGGAAATATTGGCGCGGTAAAACCCGTGCTGCTCAACGAGCAAATCATTAGCTGGCGCAACGCCCGCCACCCGCTGCTCGAAAGTGTGCTGAAGAAGGAGGGCAAGCAAATCATTCCGCTCAACCTGCGCCTCACGCCACAAAAGCACACGCTGCTCATTTCGGGGCCCAACGCCGGCGGAAAATCCGTAGTGGTAAAAACCGTGGGGCTGCTACAGTACATGCTACAGTGCGGCTTTCTTGTGCCGCTGTCCGAAGCCTCCGAGGCGGGCATCTTCAGCTCCATCTTTATTGACATAGGCGATGAGCAATCGCTCGAAAATGACCTAAGCACCTACAGCTCGCACCTGCAAAACATGAAGCATTTTTTGCGCCACGCCAACGAAAAAACGCTGACGCTCATTGATGAATTTGGCACCGGCACCGAGCCCCAGCTGGGCGGCGCCATTGCCGAGGCGGTGCTGGCTTCGCTGGTAAACAAAAAAGCCTTTGGCGTAATCACCACGCACTACGCCAACCTCAAGCACTTTGCAAGCAACGCCGAGGGCGTCGAAAACGGCGCCATGCTTTTCGATTTGCAAAAAATTGAGCCGCTGTTTAAGCTCGAAGTCGGCGCGCCCGGCAGCTCCTTTGCCTTCGAAATTGCAAAAAAAATAGGGCTGCCCGACGAGGTGCTATCCCACGCCCGCGAATCGCTTGGCGATAAATCCGTGAACTTCGACAAAAGCCTGCGCGACATTGCCCGCGACCGCCGCTACTGGGAGGAAAAGCGCACTCGCATTAAGCACGTGGATAAAAACTTGGACGAGCTGATGGCCAAGTACGAGGGCGAGCTGGCGCAGCTGCAAAGCGAGCGCAAGCGTATTATTCAAGAAGCCAAAGACGAGGCCAAGCAGCTGCTCGCCACGGCCAACAAGCAAATAGAAAACACCATTCGCGGCATAAAAGAGGCGCAAGCCGAGAAGGAAAAAACCCGCGATATTCGCAATAAGCTCAACGTTTTTAGCGAAAGCGTAGAAAAAAATGACGACAAAAACTCCGCCAAGCTTCAGCAAAAAATGGAGCGGCTGCGCGAGCAGCAGCAGCGCCGCGAGGAAAAGAAAAGCAAGCGCAACAGCGAGCCTGTGGCAAGTGCACCAAGCGCGCTGCCGGAGAAAAAAGAAATTGCCGAAGGCAGCACCGTGCGCATTAAAGGCCAGGAGGTAGTAGGCGAAGTAATAAAAATAAACGACAACGGCACCGCGCTACTTGCCGTGGGCAACTTGCACACCACCGTGGCCACCAAAAAGTTGGAGTACGTGAGCCGCAACGCTTTTCGCAATGCGCAGCAAAAAACAAGCAGCGTTATCGTCAGCAGCAGCCTTACCGAAAAGCGGCTCAACTTCAAGCCCAGCATTGATGTGCGCGGCCTCTACGCCGATGAGGCGTTAATGAAGGTGGAGGAATTTATAGACCAAGCCCTAATGTTTGGCGCAGGCGAAGTGCGCATTTTGCACGGCAAGGGAAGTGGAATTTTGAAAGAGCAAATTCGCCGCTACCTGCGCAGCGTGCGCGAGGCCACAAGCGTAGAGGACGAGCACGTGGACCAAGGTGGAGCAGGAATAACGGTGGTTAAGCTGCGCTGATTTCAAATTCCAAATTTCAGATTACGCACAAGCCTTCACACGTGGTTTGACCACAGGGCGGCTTTGTGTGGAGCAATTTGAAATTTGAAACTTGAAATCTGAAATTTAATTCCCATGCTCCGACATAAATTTTATTCGCACCAAGCGAATTTCGTCCTCGGTGTAGTGCTCTTCGCCAAGCGTGGATAGGGCTTCCTGCACCGAGTCGGTTTCGGCCTCGTTGCGAAAGTAGTCAATAATATCATCGAGCTTATCCTCGTCCACCTGCTGGCAAATGTAGTAGTCGATGTTGAGCTTGGTGCCCGAGCTTACAATGGTTTCAATTTCGGAAAGCAGGTCGGCAAACGCCAAATTTTTTGCGGCAGCAATATCCTCCAAATCCATTTTGCGGTCAATGCTTTGAATGATAAAAACCTTGTTGGCCGACTTATTTACCATTGATTTTACCACCATATCCTGCGGCCGCTCAATGCCTTTTTCGTTCACGTAGCGGGCAATTAGCTCCACAAAAGATTTGCCGAATTTTTGCGCCTTGCCTGCGCCCACACCTTGGCAGCTTTGCAATTCCTCCAGCGTAATCGGATACTGAATGGCCATGTCCTGCAGCGAAGTTTCGGGAAAAATCACAAACGGCGGCAGCTGGTGGCGGCGCGATTCGCTTTGTAGCAAATCCTTCAGCATGGCAAACAACTCCTCGTCGCTTCCGCCCGAAGAATTTTTGCTCGCCATTCCTATTATCGGCTCATCGTCATCATCGCCTTCATCGTACTCGCGGCTTTCGGCCAGCATAATGGAGTACGGTTTTTGCAAAAATTCCTGCCCTTTTTCGGTCAGTAAAAGTACGCCATATTGCTCAATATCTTTTTTTAACAACTTGTGAATCAAGCATTGGCGCACCACCGCCTGCCAAAAACGTTCCTCCTTTTCGTTGCCTGCGCCAAACTGCTCCAGCTCGTGGTGGTTGTACGATTTTATGACCGAAGTTAGCTCGCCGCGCAGCACATCTATTATGTAATCGCCCTTGCATTTTTCGCGCAGCGCTTGAATGGTTTCGAGCAGCAGCTCCACAAATGGCTGCCCTTCAAACTGCACTTTGGGGTTCACGCAGCTGTCGCAGCAGCCGCAGTTTTCCTTATCGTATTCCTCGCCAAAGTAGTGCAGCAGCAGCTTGCGGCGGCACATGGCCGATTCGGCGTAGGCCACGGTTTCCATCAGCAGCTGGCGGCCAATTTCTTGCTCGGCCAAAGGTTTTCCCTGCATAAATTTTTCGAGCCGCTGCACATCTTTGTAGCTGTAAAAAGCAATGCACTGTCCCTCGCCGTGGTCGCGCCCCGCACGTCCGGTTTCTTGGTAGTAACCCTCAAGACTTTTTGGAATATCGTAGTGAATAACGAAGCGCACATCGGGCTTGTCAATGCCCATGCCAAAGGCAATGGTGGCCACAATTACATCTACCTCTTCCATCAAAAATTTATCTTGATTGCCCGAGCGAATTGCCGAATCCATTCCCGCATGGTACGGCAGCGCGCGAATGCCGTTAATGCACAGCGTTTCGGCTAGCTCCTCCACGCGCTTTCTACTCAAACAGTAAATAATGCCGCTTTTGCCTGCCTGCGATTTTATGTACTTAATAATTTCGCGCACAGCGTTAGTTTTGCTGCGCACCTCGTAGTACAAATTTGGGCGGTTGAACGAAGATTTGAAAACCGTAGCATCAAGCATGCTCAAGTTTTTCTGAATATCGTGCTGCACTTTTGGCGTGGCGGTAGCGGTAAGCGCAATGATGGGCGCCGCGCCCAGCTCATTCACAATGGGGCGAATGCGGCGATACTCCGGCCTAAAATCGTGCCCCCACTCCGATATGCAGTGTGCCTCATCAATGGCGTAGAACGAAATTTTTACGCCCTTCAAAAACTCCACATTCTCCTCTTTAGTAAGCGATTCGGGCGCAACGTACAGCATTTTTGTTTTGCCGCTCAGCACATCATCCTTTACCTGCTGAATGGCGGCGCGGTTGAGCGATGAGTTCAAAAAGTGCGCAATACCTTCCTCCAGCACAAAGCCGCGCACGCTGTCCACCTGATTTTTCATGAGCGCAATAAGCGGCGAAATCACAATGGCCGTGCCCTCCATAATAAGCGCCGGCAGCTGGTAGCACAGCGATTTGCCGCCGCCCGTGGGCATCAGCACAAAGGTATCTTTACCGCCCAGCACGTTTTGAATAATGGCCTCCTGGTCGCCAATAAACTTATCGAACCCAAAAAACTTTTTAAGGTGTTCGTGCAAAGAAATATCGCTGGTGTAGCCCATTTTATGTAGAGAAAAAATGCGAGTTAAAACAAAAAATTGGCACAGTAGCCTAATAACAAAGTTAGAAATTTTTTTGGACTACGCAAGGTAATGGCGAAAAAAAATCTACAAATACCTGCTATTCTTTTTTACTTTTGTTCTCTTTTTCTTTTTTCCCTTATTTTTCTATCTTTGTAGTTCAAAAAAAATGCAAAGACATGCGCTTACACGGCGAAGGATTAGTAAAAAAATACGGCAGCCGCACGGTGGTGCGCGGCGTTTCTGTCGAAGTTTTTCAGGGTGAAATTGTAGGTTTGCTGGGCCCCAACGGCGCCGGAAAAACCACCACCTTTTACATGATTGCCGGCTTGATAAAACCCAACGCCGGCCGCATTTTCATTGACGATACCGAGCTTACAAAGCTGCCCGTGTACAAGCGCGCGCAGCTGGGCGTGGGCTACTTGGCGCAGGAAGCCTCGGTTTTTCGCACGCTGAGCGTAGAAAATAACATCAGAGCGGTGCTCGAAATGACCAAGCTGAGCAAGGCCGGGCAGGAGCACAAGCTCGAATCGCTGCTGGACGAATTTAACCTGCATAAGGTGCGCAAAAATTTGGGCATTCAGCTTTCGGGTGGCGAGCGGCGCAGAACCGAAATTGCCCGCGCATTAGCTGTTAGTCCAAAATTTGTGCTGCTCGACGAGCCCTTTGCCGGCGTTGACCCCATTGCCGTAGCCGACATTCAGAGCATTGTGGCCAAGCTCAAGGACAAAAACATCGGCATCATTATTACCGACCACAACGTGCACGAAACCCTTACCATTACCGACCGCGCCTACCTGCTGTACGATGGCGATATTCTAAAGCACGGAACTTCCGAAGAGCTTGCCGCCGACCCCGATGTACGCAAAAAGTACCTGGGCGAAAACTTTGAGCTGCGCAAATAGCTTGCAAAAGCCTCTTCTTTTTAGTATATTTGCATTCATTTTTCAAAAAAACAAGGCTCCTTGATTGTCCGTTGCCAACATATATGCACCCTGCTGTGCGCAGCAGCGTTGGCGCTTTTTTCGGCCTGCGAAAACGGCGAAAGCGACCCCAAAGTACCGCAGATATTGGGCGACACGCTGCTCATTGATGTATCGGGGCAGCAGTACAAAATTCGGCGCTTTGGCGACGCGCTGTGGATGATGGAAAATTTTCGCAGCACGCGGGGCACAAATCCCATTTACGTGTACGATGCTATTCAGCCCCAAACCGACAAAATTCCCTACTACGGACTTCTTTACAACTTTCAAACAGCCAAAGAGTTGCAGCCAAAATATTGGGCAATTCCAAGCGAAGCCGATTTGGACGCGCTGCTCGAATACATGGAAACAACGCGCGAGCAGGCAGGCGCATTTCTCAAGGGCGATGCCGACTGGACTACTACCCAAAGCGATGGAGTAACCCTCAACTTTGCCCCCACCGGACTTGGCTACATTGAAACGCACGACCGCGAAGGCTACGGCACGGAGTGCTACTTTTTTTTGTCGGATAGAGACGAAAAGCTGGGCGTAAAAGTTGCCAAAATGGTGGACAGCTCGCAGGCCATTACCGTTGACTATCACAATGAAGTTGAGGAGTATATGACCGTTCGCTACATTATGTACTCGCCACAGTGGGAGTAACAAGCAATCACATTTTTTTATAAAAACCCCACCCAAAAAATGATAAGTAGAAGGCTACTGCGCATTAAAGTTTTAAAGGAAGTTTTCAGCTGCCTCAACGCTAACCAAAACAGCGCCGAAATTCTTGACAAACACCTAAAAAACAGCACTTGGAAAACGTACGAATTGTACCACCACCTTATGCAGCTGGCGGAGGAAGTGCGCAGCTACGATGAGCAGCAGCTCGAATTTGGCCGACAAAAAATGCTGGCCACCAGCGAGGAGCGCAACCCCAACACCAAGCTATCGGGCAATGAATTTGTGAAGGTAGTAGAGCAAAATGTTGCGCTGCAAAAATTTTGCGAAAAGCACAAGCTGAGCTGGAAAACATCGGAAAGCACCATCAAAAAAATATACCAAACGCTGACCGAAAGTGAGCTGTACAAGGCGTACATGAGCTCGCCCACACGCTCGTTTAGCGAGGATAAAGCGTTTATTATCAACTTTTTTGAGCAGCAACTGGAGGACAGCGAGCCGCTGCTTTCGACGCTTGAAGAGCACAGCATACTGTGGATTGACGATGTGGAATTTGCCCTAAGTCAGGTGGTAAAAACCTTCAAAAGTTTTGCCCAAAACCAAAGCCCCGACAAGCCCTTGCAGCCGCTGTACAAAGACAAGTCCGACGAAGAATTTGCCTCGCGCCTGCTGCGCCGCGCCGTGGCCGGCAGCGATGAGTACCAAGCGCTGATTGACCACCACACCAGCAACTGGGACGTGGAGCGCATTGCCTTTATGGACATCGTAATTATGGTAACCGCCATTGCCGAGCTGGTCGAATTCCCCGATATTCCCGTAAAAGTTTCGCTCAACGAGTACATTGAAATTGCAAAATACTACAGCACGCCCAACAGCAGCACCTTTATCAACGGCGTGCTGGATAAGGTGGTAAATGAGCTGCGCGAAAAAAAATTGCTGCAAAAAACAGGCAAAGGCGCCATGTAGCGCGCCCTTGTTTTTTTGCTATCTACAAAAAAATTGCTACCTTCGCCAAGATTTTTTCATTTTTTCAAAAAAAACAAAAAACAATGAACTTCACCCTCCTACAAGAAGCAGCGCCCGCAGCAAGCGGCGCAATGGGAAATGGAAACATGACATGGCTTATGCTCATCGCCATTTTTGGCGTAATGTACTTCTTCATGATACGTCCGCAGCAAAAGCGCCAAAAGGAGCTGCGCAAATTTCGCGAAGGCCTGGAAAAAGGCGACAAGGTAGTTACCGTGGGCGGCATTTACGGCACCGTTTCCGAAGTTAAGGAAACCTACGTGCTGCTTGAGGTTGACAGCAACGTGCGCATGCGCTTTGACAAGTCAAGCGTGCTGAAAGATAGCTCTGATTTGGCGCAGGCCAAGTAGCAAAGCCACTGCTGTCATTCCGCAATGACAAGTGAAGCACGACAATGCACCGTCATTGCGAGGAGCGAAGAATGAGTGACGAAGCAATCTCACAATCAGGCTTGAGATTGCTTCGCTAAACCCGCTCGCAACCGCAGCCCTGCAAGGGCAAGTTCGGCGAAGCCAATGACGTGTTTTTTCGACAGGCTCAGCATGACAAGCGGAAAAATCTGAAATTTGGAATTTAAAATTCCCATGTTGCCTCACAAAATATCTTTGTCCGGCTCGTTTTACAGCGTGCGCCGCTCGCTGCGGCGCGATAAGCGTTGGCTCAGCTTCGGATTTTTTCTGCTCGTATCGTTCACCATGTGGACGCTGCGCAAGCTATCCGACAGCTACGTTTACGAGCTTCCTGCGCAAATAGAGTTGAGCATGCCCAAAAAGGCCCAAGGCTACATTCTTAGCGGCAGCGAGCTTACCCGCGTGCGGCTGCGCGTGGAGGCCAGCGGCTACGATTTGGTGCGCTACAAGCTATTTAAGCGCAAAAAATTTGAGGTGCAGCTTCCTTCGCAAACCGAAGGCCGCTCGGCCATAGCCACCACGCAGCTGCGCGGTGCTGTGGCGCAGGAGTTGGGCAGCAGCTACAAGCTACTCTCCATTTTCCCCGACAGCATTCGCTTTCAGCTATCGCGCGTGGCGGTAAAAAAAGTACCCGTGCACGGCGACATTCGTATTGGCTACGCGCCGCAGTACATGCAGCGCGGCGGCGTGCAGCTATCGCCGGACAGCGTGGTTATTAGCGGAACCGAAAATGCGGTGAGCAGCGTTGACAAAATTTTTACCGAGCCCTTGGTAAAAGAAAAAGTATCGGGCAGCCT
>JAITVR010000179.1 GCA_031285695.1 Prevotellaceae bacterium | reverse complement strand
TCGGTATTATCACGCTTCAAGCTTGCGCCAACCTTGGCGAGTACCAAATCGTAGGCTTCTTGGGCGGTGTGCGTGGTTACTTCGCCCTTCTCAAACTCGGTAGCCGACTTCAGCTCGTTTTTATTTTTACCGTTCTTTGGGTGAATACCCTCCCAGTTGTCGGCGGTTACCGAGGTATTTACCGTGCCGTTAGCGTTCATCATAAGGTTACCCGCCACGTAAAATGTACCCCATACGCCTGCCTGTTGTATGTTGGCTCCGTTATCGGGGTTGGGCGCAAAGATGCGCGTCTTGCTGCCGCTACCCTCGCCGGGTTGGTAGTAGTTGTTCACCATGTTGTAGCTGCCGCCTTCGCCTCCGTAGCCACTGTTGCTGCCCCAGTTGTAGATAACGTTGTTACGAAAATCTACCAGCTCCTCGTCGGGGCGGTTGGAGTAGAGCGAGCCGCAAAAGCGCGGGTTACGGTCATCGCTATGCGCAATCATATTATGATGGAAGGAGGCTTTGTGTCCGCCCCAAATGCCGGTGAGACCATGGGGACCCTTGACATGAACGGAAACGCGTAAGCTTTCGGCAAGCAAGCACCACTGCATGGTAAAGTTTTCGTTCTCGTACCACGACGAAACTTCATCGGTACCCCAGCTCATGGAGCAGTGGTCAATGATAATGTTTTTTTGATTGTACCCCCCAAAGGCATCGCCCTGAACTTTGGTGGCGTCGCCCATGCGGAAGCGCAGGTAGCGAATAATGACGTTGCTCGCCGCTACCACAACCTCATGCCCCGAAATGCAAATGCCGGCGCCCGGCGCCGATTGCCCTGCAATGGTTACATCGCCGTTTTTGATGGAAAGCCGGCTGCTCAGCACAATGTTTCCTGCAACTTTAAATATAATAGTTCGCTTTCCCGTTTGGTTTACCGCCCAGCGCAGCGAGCCCAACGTATCGCTATCGCTCAGGGTAGTAACGTATAGCACCTTGCCGCCACGACCGCCTGTAGTCAAGCGACCAAAGCCTTCGGCGCCGGGAAAGGCAACAACCTCAGCAGGCGTTACGGGTGGTTGCTCTTCTTCTTCGGGCTGCTTGTCGGAGCCGCAGGCGGCGCTAAATACGGCGAGGATAGCCGCTAATAGGAGTAGATAGATGTGCTTCATGGGTTGAAAAAATTAAAAGTTAATAGTTGAACATTGACTTACCCCTGTTAAGACAAGGTTTTTGTATCCTCGCAGGTTAGAACCTGCGGAGATAGCCCGCAATGACAGCGCGCGGCGGTAAATTCCCTTAAACCTTACGTAAAATAAGGGTTACAGCGTGGGTATGTTTACTTTGTAGGAGCATATTTGCAGTAATTCAGCAGCAAAGGCAAGGAAAATTTGATACAAAATCCCTACCAAGCTACATAACGGAAAAAGTGAGCAGAATATTGTGTAACGAGGCTAAAGGGTGCAGGGTGGAAGGTAAGTATAAAAAAAGCGTCCACAGGGTTGAACGCTTTTTTATTTTTTAGTGGCGGAAACCACCGCCGCCGTGCCCGCCAAATCCTCCGCGGCCGCCTTCGCGACCCTCGCGCGAGGGCGGCGTGCCGAAGCTGCGCAGCGTATATACAAAGCTGAGCATAAAGTAGCGCGACAGCACTTGGCTGCTCACGTCCTCAATGTACTCTGCCGTAATGTTGCGGTTGTAGTTTTTGCTTTGGTTCAGCAGGTCGTACACCGCAAGGCGCAGCTCGGCGTTTTTATTTTTCAAAAACTTTTTGCCCACGCTGGCGTCAATGCGCAGGTACTCCTGGTTGTACCCTTCGGATAGGCCAAGGTTTTGGTCGTAGTTGGCGCTGCCGCGCAGGGTAATGTCGTTCCACGTAATCCACGTGCCCGAAAGGCTGGCGCCGTGCCGAAAGTAGTTGTTGTTGACGCTGGTTTCGAGCGTGTTTTTCACAAAGTTGTAGGTGGCGCGGTAGCTTACGGTAAAGTCTATTTTTTCGCTAATGTTGCTGCTCAGCGTGGCGCCGCCGGTGGGCGAGGTGGTGTAGGCCACGTTTTTTTCGCCGTTGGCAAATCCCGGCTGACGACTAAAGCCCAGCGCGCCCGTAAGGTTGAGGTTGCACTTAATTTGGTTGAGCGGAAAGCCCACGGTGGCCGAGGTGCGCAGGCTGTAGTAGCCGTTCATGTTGCGGTAGGTGCTGTACTGCGAGCCGGGCTCAAGCGTTACTTGGTTACCCGTATTTTCATCGGTAATTACGGTATCGCGCGGCGAGCTGTTGGTCATGGTGTAGCCGGCTATGCTGTTGGAAATGGTGGTGCCCCACAGCTGCGCAAAAAAGGTGGTGCCCTCCTCCAGCGAGGTTTGGTTGTAGTTAAAGGCCAGCGTTTGGTTAAAGGTTTGCCTTAGGTTGGGGTTACCCGAGCGTATGAGCAGGTCGTTGCTATTGTCAAGCACGCTTTGCAGCTGCGCTATGGAGGGCGCGTTGGTGCGGGTGCGGTAAAAGGCGCGCAGCGTTTTGTACTTGGTAAACTTGTACTCCACCCTTGCGTTGGGCAGCAGCATGTTGAACGCTTTTTTCACATCGGGCTTTGCCGGCAACACTTGGCGCCCGTTGAGGCTGGCGTACTCGTAGTCCACACCTGCCGAGGCGTTCATCTTTTCGGTTTTTAGCCTGTAGGCCACTTCGGCGCGGTGCTTGGTGTAGTCGTTGTTGTAAATGCTGGAGTAAAGCGAGTCGGGGTTATCGTAATCGAAAGCCTGCTGTATGCTGTCAAAGTTGTAGGTATGCTTGTTGCTCCTGCTGGGGTCAAGGCTTAGGCTGTAGCCCACCTGCACCAGGCCGAACCGACCCAAGGGCTCGGTGTAAAGTAAGCGCGTGCGGGTGCTCCAGTTCGTAACGGGGTTTTCCGATTCTTGATTTCTGTTTGATATTGAATCGCCGTGCTCGGTGGCGCGGGTGGTTAGCGCTTTTTGGTAGCTATCGGTATTGCCATTGTCGGCGTCCATGCGCACGCTTAGCGAAAGCGTTCGGCCGGGTTTTACAAACTTATGGCGCAGCAGCGCCTCGCTATGCATGTTAAAGCGCGACTGCTCGCTTCCGCTTTCGTTGTTCGATTCGCTCAGCATATCGCTAATGGTGCGCATTGATGTTACGCTTTCGCGGCCCGAGCTGTTGTTGGTAAAGCGCAGCGAGGGCTGAATAAGCAGCGAGGTGCGCTCGGTAATTTGGTAGTCCAGCTTTAGGTTGAGGCGGTGGTTGTACGTTTCCGAGTTTGACTTCTGCCACTGCGAGCGGTACGTATCCGCATTATCGCCTGCAATGTAGGTGCGCTCCGAGCTGCTTTCGTTGTCGTTGTCCGACATGTTCAAAAAGTAGCTGCCGGTCAGGTCCAACTTTGTGCCAAAACTCTCGCTGTAGTTCAACCCAATGGAGTGCGTGGTGGCTATGCCCGAGTTGGCCGATGCGTACCTGCCGCCGCCGCGCCCGCCGCTGCCGCCCATGCCTGCCAAATCTTCTGACGAAAAGCTTTGCTGGTTCACGTTGTTGCTCATGCCCACTATGGATATGCGGCGCGTTTTGTTAAACAGGTTGAGGTTGCCGCCTGCCGAGTAGCGCAGCAGGTCGTTTTTATCATCGTAGCCCAAGCCGGCGTACATGCGGCCAAACTGCCCCATGCGGCGGTCGGGGCGGGTTACAATGTTGATGGTGCGCTCGCCCTCGCCATCGTCCACGCCGGTAAGCTGCGCCTGCTCGCTCAGCTTGGTGTAGGTTTCAATTTTGGCAATTACCTCGGCCGGCAGGTTTTTAATGGCCACGCTGGGGTCATCGCCAAAAAAAGGTTTGCCGTCCACCAGCACCTTGGTTACCGTTTCGCCCTGCGTTTTAATTTCGTTGCCCTCAATGGTAATGCCGGGCATCTTTTTTATCAAATCCTCGGTCGATGCATCTTGCGTAACCTTGTAGGCTTCCGCCAAAAAGTCGGTGGTATCGCCGCGCTGCGATGCGCGCGACGATACGCCCACCACGCGCACCGCATCTAACTCCACGGCATCGGGCATAAGGCGAATTTTTCCAAAATTTTTATTTTTGGCAAGCTTGTGGGTTTGCGATATTTTTTTGTAACCCAGGTATTCAAAATCAAACCGGTAGGTTTCGGCGGCAAGCCCCGGCATGGTAAATACCCCGTCGTAATCCGTGGTAACGTAGCGGCGCTGCGTGCTATCGCTTGCAGGGGTAATGAGTACGGTGGCAGCTATGAGCGGCTCGCCGGTGCGCTTATCCAGCACCACGCCGCTAATGTCGATAGCCTGCGCTTTTCCTACAAAAAATAAGCCGACAAGCGCCGGCAGCACGTATTTTGCTATTTTGTACATTTCTGTTTTTTCAGCTGTAAAAATATAAATTGAACATGAACTTTAATCTCGCCTATGCATTGTCATTGCGGGCTTGACCTGCAATCCCCTGCAATAAGCAGCTTCGATTATGAGATTGCGGGTCAAGCCCGCAATGACAGAGAGATGCTTCGACAGGCTCAGCATGACAGCCCGCGCGAGTATAATCTCGCTACTTCTTTTTTTCCTGCTTTCGCAAATCGTCAATGAGCACCAGCTTGAACGAATCCTCGGCGGCGTAGTACCTCAGCAGCTTTGTGGGCGGCAGCAGCTGGGCAAACTTTTCGCTGTACTTGCGCAGAATGTCGGCCTCCTCCTGCGCTATGGCCAGGAGCCGCTGCGTAACCTGTCGCGCCTTTTTATCGTCAAAAGGGTCGGTGCTTTGAATTTTCTTGAGCAGGTTTTGCCGCTCCATGTATAGGTTGTCGCGCTTTTTCCAGTACTCGTTATATACCGGCCAAAAGGCCTGCGCTTCGGCAGGCGTAAGCTCCAGCTTGTGGGTAAAGTAGGCGGCCTTGCGCGCCTGAATTTTTTCCTGCCGCTCGCGGTGCTCCTTATCGGACTTTGGCGAATGCGCCGCAACGGAAAGCGCCGTGAGCGCAAGGGCTACAAGCAGAATAAGTTTTTTCATTTTAAAAATAGTAAAGATGGATTAAAGATGTAAGGACAAAAAGAGCAAGGACAAACGCTGTGAGTCTTTCTATCTATCTTTGTTCTTTAAATCTTTGCTCCGATTTTACAAAAATCTCACGTTACCCGCCATGAGCAGGTACTCCACTATGGCCTCATCATCGCTACCCTCGGCGGCAAAGCGCTGCTGCCGCTCCTCGTAGGCTTCCACATCGTGGGTGTTGATGTACGAGCTGGTGGCCACCTCGTTGCTGGCCGGCGCCGATATGAGCTTAACCGCCAGCGAACCCACGCCCACCAGCAGCGCAAAGCCTGCGGCAAGCGCCAGCTGCGGCCGAATGGTAGCCCACAGCGAATGGTGCTGCGGCTCCTGCTGCTCAACGGGCGGCGCACTGCAGCGCGCCATTACCCGCTCCGGTAAGCTATGAAAATAATTTTCGGGAACGGTAAAGGGCAGCCGTTTGTCTATATTTTCTACTGTTTTCATCTGTTTTTGGCATGCAAATCGTGTTGTTTGACTTTCTGAACATTAAAAGGTTTAACGACAGGGGGAAAAATGTACTTTTTTTTGAAAAAAATCATATCTTTGCAAGAGTAAAAACGAAAATTATGGCATTTTTAGTAGGCGTAGGCGGCATGACGTTAATTGTAGCCGTTGGTGCATACCTGCTTTTGCGGGCTGAGAAAAAGCGAGAAAATCAACGGCTACGTGTGGCGTAAGCTACCTTTATCCAAAAAAATCCCCCTGTAGCAGCTGCTGCAGGGGGATTTTTTTGGTAAAATAGTAGCTGCGACATATGTCGCAAGGGGGAAATAGGGCAAAATGCTACTTGCGACACGTGTCGCAAACCCAAAAGAGGGTAAAATGCCTGTTGCGACATGTGTCGCAAGTACCAAAGAGGGCAAAGTGCGAGTTGCGACATATGTCGCAAGGGGGAAAAAGGGTAAAAAGTGGGTTGCGACACACGTCGCAAGCAAGAAAACCACGGCAAGGCGCCTACAGCAGCTTTTCTATTTTTTGCACGGCTATGTGGTACGAGGCCTTGAGCGCGCCCACCGAGGTTTCGAGCACCTCGGACATTTGCTCGTAGGGCATTTCGTCAAAGTAGCGCATGTTGAACACCAGCCGCTGCTTGGGTGGAAGCGTGAGAATGGCGGCCTGCAGTTTTGCCTGCACCTCGCTTGCGCTAAAGTGCGAATCGGTGGAGCGCAGGTTGGCCAGCAGCTGCTCGGCATCGCCGGCCGAAAGGCGCAGCAGCCGCTTGCTTTGGTTCAAAAAGGTAATGGATTCGTTGGTGGCTATGCGGTACAGCCAGGTGTGCAGCTGGGCTTCGCCCCGAAAGTTGGCCATGCCCTCCCACGCTTTTATAAAGGTGTTTTGCAGCACATCGTCGGCATCGGCATGCGAGAGCACCATTTTACGAATGTGCCAGTACAGCCGCTCGCTGTGCTGCTGCACCAGCTCGGCAAAGGCCTCGTGGCGCGTGCTTTCGTTTTGCAGGCGCAGGCGAAGCGCGGCCTCGTTATGTAGCGCATGGCTACGGTTCATTGATTGTTTTTTTGGAGTTGCTAATAATGCCTATTTTGTCATTGCGGGCTTGACCCGCAATCCCCTGTAATAAGGCATTTCAATTATGAGATTGCGGGTCAAGCCCGCAATGACAAAACTTGTGGGTGTAAAAGGTTATCGGTAAATGAGCATTTTTTGTGCGCCCTGCATGCTGCTGCTGCTTAGCTGCACTACGTAAACGCCCTGCGGCAGGTGCTGTAGCTGTGCCTCGCCGCCTGCCGGCAGGGTTTGGCGGTGCACCAGCACGCCCCACAGGTTGTACACGCTGAGCGTAAGCTCGCTTTGCTCTTCGGTTTGCACGGTAAACGCGCCGCTGTTGGGGTTGGGCACAATGCTAAAGCTCAATTCATCGGCATTTTGCCAAAAGCTATTTTTGGGAGCAGAAGTTGGCTTGCACGCAAAAGGAACTTCAACAACGGCTTGGCAGGCGCGACCTTGTACGGCCTGCGCAGCCTTTAGCGCGTTGAGCATGCCTGCGCCGCGCACCTTTGGCGCATAGGCAGCCAGCGTGTTATCTAAATTTGCGGTGCGCTGCAAAATGCTGCGTACGCTGTCGGGCGTAAGCGTGGGGCACTCCTGCAGCAGCAAGGCAACGGCGCCGGTAACCACGGGTGCCGCCATGGAGGTGCCCTGCATTACGGCGTAGTAGTGGTTGCTTTGCGGCTCTTTGGCTACAACAAAGTCGTAATCTGCACCATATCTGCCATGGTTTCTGTCGCAGCTATTTACCGATGAAATAATCATGCTGCCGGGAGCTACTATTTCGGGCTTCATTCTTCCATCAGCGGTGGGACCCTTAGATGAAAAAGTGGCCATGGTGTTGTCGGTTTCG
>JAITVR010000175.1 GCA_031285695.1 Prevotellaceae bacterium | reverse complement strand
TGGTAGCCCTTTTGCAGTAAAAAAGTATTTTTTACCAAAAAAAACGCTTAAGCCGAGGTTTCCGCCCTCGGCTTTTTCATTTTTACACCTACAAAGAAGCCTTCCCGAAGTGGGGAAAGTACTTTTGCAACCAAATTTGTAGCTTCCCGAAGTGGGGAAAGCACCTTTGCAACCTATTTTATAGCGTCCCGAAGTGGGGAAAGTACTTTTGCAACCAAATTTATAGCGTCCCGATGTGGGGAAAGCACTTTTGCAACCTATTTTACAGCGTCCCGATGTGGGGAAAGTACCTTTGCAACCTATTTTATAGCGTCCCGAAGTGGGGAAAATACTTTTGCAACCAAATTTGTAGCGTCCCGATGTGGGGAAAGCACTTTTCTCATCAAAAGTAGAGCTTCCCGAAAACGGGAAGGGTAACAGCAGCCACCCTTTACCGTGTACCCTTTTGTCGAAGCATCTCAAACAAAACGCTGTCATTGCGGGCTTGACCCGCAATCTCATAATAAAAAACGCCCAACTTGCATGGGGATTGCGGGTCGAGCCCGCAATGACAACCATTGGCATGAGATTGGCTTCGCCGAACTCCGCTTCGCTACGGTTGCTTCGCTAAACCCGCTCGCAACCGCAGCCCTGCAAGGGCAAGTTCGGCAAAGCCAATGACGGTGCGGCACTCCTCTCTTTTAATTTTTAATTCCTAATTTTTAATTGCTGCGCCTTTCTGCTTAAAAAATATTCTACCTTCGTGTAACAAAAAAACCGCTTCGGCCGTCTTACTGTTGAAAAGGCAAAACAGCAGATGAGCAAAAGCAAGGGAAAACCGCTGCAGGCGCATGGATAAATCCGGATTTAACGAGCTAATGGAGCACATACGGCCAAAGCTGTATCGCTTTGCGCTGTCGTACACACGGCGCACAGACGAGGCCGAAGATGTGGTGCAGGAGGTTAGCGCCCGGCTGTGGGAGCAGCGCGCCGAGCTCCATGCCCTGCGCAGCGTAGAAGCCTACGCCATGCGCGCCGTGCACAACCGCTGCTTGGACTACCTGCGCTCGCCCCGCAGCCAAGCCACCGAGTTTACCGAAGAGCACGATGCCGCGCACGAGCAAACGCCCTACGCCAGCTTGGAGCAGGCCGATACGGCAGCTTTTGTACAAACGCTAATAAGTAGGCTGCCCGAGCAGCAGCAGGCCGTTATTCGCCTGCGCGAAGTGGAGGAGTACGAGCTGGACGAAATTGCCGAAATACTGGACATGAACCCCGGCGCAGTGCGCACCAACCTGTCGCGCGCCCGACAAAAGCTGCGCGAAGAACTTTTAAAACAGTAACCGCCATGAACGAACAACAAGTACACCAGCTGCTACAGCGCTACCTTGCCGGCGAAACATCGCTGGGCGAAGAGCGCGCGCTGCAACGCTATTTTACCGAAGAAGAAATTCCCGCTTCGCTAAAAGCGTACGCGCCCCTGTTTGCGTTTTTTGCCAAAGAAAAAGCTGTGCAGCCGCTCCGCCGTTCGGACGAGGCTCCGGCCTCGTCCGCGCTATCTCTTCAGGTTAAACCTGAAAGGATAAAAGAGCCGAGGTCAGAACCTCAGCTCAACAGCCGCCGCCTAAGCTGGTCTATCGCTACGGGCATTGCGGCAAGCATAGCCCTTTTGCTTGCGCTAAATTTGCCCAAAGCGCAGAGCAACGACAGCTACGCCTACTACGTAAACGGCGAGCGCGTGTACAACCAAGCGGCGGCTATCGAATCGGCGGAAAGCAAGCTGCAAATGCTGGCCGTAGCCATGCAAAAAACGCACAGCAGCATGACGGCTTTTGAGGCCATACAGCAGGGCAGCCGCTCGCTACAGCAGCTGGGCAAAATGGCCGAGGCGTACCAAATGGTGGAGGAAAAGTTGCAAATACCAATAGGCAGTTGGCAATAGGCAATTTTTTCCACCGTCATTGCGAGGAGCGAGGCACGAGCAACGAAGCAATCTCCAACCAATGACGTGGTTTTTGTCATGCTGAGCGAAGCGAAGCATCTCAAGTTGTGGTAACATTTCATCGTAGTGCGAACGTGAGATTCTTCGCTTCGCTCAGAATGACAAGAGCGCAAAGCAGAACTCAAAACTTTTAACCTTACAAACTTTAAGAACTTTATAAACCATAACCCTATGAAACAAATCATTCCCTTGCTCCTTGCCGCGCTCATCGGCATTACGCCTATTGCGTATGGGCAAAAGGACACAGAAAAAGACCCCATCATTGAGCTCTTTGGGCAGTACGAAGATAAAAAAGGCGTGGAGTTCGTCAGCATTGCGCCGGCGCTGCTGGAGCTGATGAAAAGCGGAAAAAGCAGCGACCCAAAAACGCAGGAGCTTATCTCAAAAATTGCAGGCCTGTACATCATCACCATCACCGATGGCAAGAGCGTGCCGGGGCCCAACACCCGCGAGCAGTTTACCGCCGCGCTGAAGGCCATTGTAAAGGCCGACTTTGAAAGAATAATGACGGTGAAGGAGGCCGGCGAGCGCATGGAGCTGTACGTGCGCAGCAAAACAGACGGCTGCAAGGACTGCAAAAGCGCCCTGCTATTTACCACGCAGGGGAGCAAAGTCATTACCGTGGTGCACCTTGTAGGCACCATTGACAAGCCCGTGATAGATGCCGTGATGAGCGGCGAAATTGGAATGCTGAAGTAAATGACAATAGACAATAAGCAGTCGGCAATTGGCAATACTTTTGCCGGCTGTCATGCTGAGCTTGTCGAAGCATCTCAAACCAAACGCTGTCATTGCGGGCTTGACCCGCAATCTCATAATAAAAAACGCCCCACTTGCAAGGTGATTGCGGGTCAAGCCCGCAATGACAATCAAGGCGTGAGATTGGCTTCGCCGAGCTCCGCTTCGCTACGGTTGCTTCGCTAAACCCGCTCGCAATGACGACCCGATAGTGAATTACTTAAAACTTAGAACTTACTACTTAGAAACTCAAAACTTTTAACCTTACAAACTTTAAGAACTTTATAAACTATGAAAAATTTCCTTCTCCTCATTTGCCTAAGCTGTATAGCAGCAGGCGCAGCCGCGCAATCCGTGCGCATTGGCAGCTTGGAGTTCAGCGTCAAAAAAAATCAGGACACCGTGGCGCAGTTTTTGCCGGTGGATTGCCCGCCATGCCCCGATGAAAATGGCGAGGCACCCAAGAAAGCGCAGTTCAAGCAATTTCATAAGTCCACACCCTTTATGGGCATTGGCTTTATTCAGCCCAACATAGGCGGCGAGAAGCGCTACGCCACAATGGGCGGTAAGAGCATTAACCTCGATTTTGGTTGGCAGCACCGCTACCAGCTGGCCAAGCGCTGGGCCTTTGTGGGCGTATTTCACTACTCGTACCACAACTACAAGCTGCGCGATGCGGCGGTGGAGCCCCTTTTTGTAAACGAAGTGCTAAATGGAACGCCCTACCCTGCCGGCAGCATAGCAAAGCAGGTGTACCGCACCCACAGCGTAGCCATTGGCGGCATGCTGCGCTTTTACCTTAAGCCGCCCCGCAGGCGCACCAACAGCGGGCTGTACGCCGATGTGGGCTTGCAGGGCGACTACGTTTTTTCTAAATACTTCAACGTGTACCCGGGCGATAAGCGCCGGAAGTTTCACAACGACTACGCCCTTAACGCTTTTCCGGGCTACGCCTTAGCGCGCTTAGGTTGGAAGGGCACTGCCCTCTTTTGCCGCTACCGCCTTACCGATGCCTTCAATCAAAAAGTTTTGCCTATGGACTTGCCGAGGGTTACAATTGGAATACAGTTTTTGTAGGAAAGTTTTTACCCCCAACTCACGCCAAAAGCGTAACTGTAGTAAGCTGCCACCACGGGCTGTCATGCTGAGCCTGTCGAAAAACCACGTCATTGCGAGCGGGTGAAGCGGAGCTCGGCGGAGCCAATCTCAAGCCTCGTTGTCATTGCGGGCTTGACCCGCAATCCCATGATTAGGAGATACCGTGTCAAGCACGGTATGACACATGTCTAGCTTGAGATTGCTTCGTCCTCGTTCCTCGTCCTCGCAATGACGGTGCGTTTGTCATGCTGAGCCTGTCGAAGCATTGCGGCGTAGGATTTTTCCTTGAGTGCCCTCGCCGCACCCTTCGACAGGCTCAGGGTGACAGCCCGCGGTGGTTGGAGGCTTCCGCAAACTTGCAGAAGGTCTCTGTAAGGTCGCAAAGAGTTTTTTGTAGCAACCCTTTTTTTTATACCTTTGCCAAAAAGGAGGTAGCATGAACCCGCTTATTGAAAATAACATTGAGCCTATTCAGCTCATTTTGAAAAA
>JAITVR010000133.1 GCA_031285695.1 Prevotellaceae bacterium | reverse complement strand
TCATCTGCTTGTACTCCTCCTTAAACTTGGCGGAGTTGAGAATGTCGTAAGGATTTTGCGCGTAGCCTTGCGTCATAAAAAGGCGCGATTTGGCAACGCGTTCGGGCGTTTTGAGCAAGCCTTCGCGCGAGGTATCTTCGCCCAAAATATCTAAAATTGCCTGCACATGCTCGCCTATGGCGCGCACTTTTTCTTGGTTAAAAGCGTCAATTCTTTCGTAGTGTTCTGTCATTGGAGTAAATTTCAATTGTAGAGAATTTTAAGAAGTTTAGGAAGATTAAGAAGTTTAAATACCTTCTTTTTTCTTCTTAAACTTCTTAAAATTCATAATCTTCCTTACCTTTGAGGCGCAAATTTACAAAAAATAAATCAGCAAAATGCAGATTTTGGTTGTTGTCGCCACGGATTTTGAGCTGAACGCCGTAAAAAAATACTTGACAAACCTTGCCAACGTTGACTTTGCCGTTACGGGCGTGGGCATGCTGCCTACGGCGTATGCGCTCACGCGTTTGCTTGCGCAAAAAAAGTACGAGTGGGTTTTTAACGTGGGAATTGCGGGAACTTTTTCGGCTGAAATTTTGCTTGGAGAAGCGGTGGTAATAGCGTGCGAAACCGTGGCTGAAAGCGGCATTGAGAACACTGAAGGAACTGTTGAATCTTTCCCAAAAAACTTACAAATAGACGCTGATTTGCGCTGCCCTTACATCAACGATTTTTCTTTTTTGCAAAACGTAAAAAAGGTCAACGGACTTACCGTAAATTTGCTGACCGAAAATGCGGAAAGAGTTGTGCAGCGCAAGCTTTTAGCCGATGTGGAAACGATGGAAGGCGCGGCATTTTTTTACGTTTGTGTAAAAGAAAATGTGAAGTTTTTGCAGCTGCGCGGCATTTCAAACAGAGTGGGGGAGCGCGATAAAGCGCAGTGGAAAACGCAGGAAGCGTTGGAAAATGTAGCGAATTTGCTCGCCTATTGTCATTCCGCGCTTGACGCGGAATCTCCAGATTAAGAGATTGCGGGTCAAGCCTGCAATGACAAATGTTGTTACATGTAAATTTTAAATTAAAATGACTCTCGGTTTTTCTCCCTGCCCCAACGATACCTTTATTTTTCACGCGCTGCTGCACGGCAAAGTTGATACGGAAGGCTTAACTTTTGCGCCGCACATTGCCGATGTTGAAGAGCTGAATGCGCTAGCTTTGCGTGGCGAATTGGAGGTGACAAAGCTTAGCTACGCGGCATATACGCAGGCGGCTGACAAATATTTAATTCTTGACGCCGGCAGCGCGCTTGGGCGAGGAAACGGGCCGCTATTAGTTACCAAAAATGTGGAAAAAGTTACCTCCGAAACTCGCGTTGCCATTCCCGGAAAATATACCACCGCGGCGTTTTTGCTGCGCTTGGCATTTCCGCAGCTGCAACATTTTGAGGAAACACTTTTTTCCGATATTCCGCAAGCAATAATGCAGGGCAAAATTGATGCGGGTGCGCTGATACACGAAAGCCGCTTTACCTACGCGCAGCAAGGTTTGCGCCTGCTGGCAGATTTGGGCGCGAAGTGGGAAGAGCGCAGCGGTTTGCCCATTCCCTTAGGCTGTATTTGCGTAAGGCGAAACGTGACGCGTGAGCAGCAGCAAGCCATGGCGCGCGCAATGCGCCGCAGCGTGGAGTACGCCATGCAAAACCCGAGCGAAAGTCGCGCCTTTGTAAAGCAGCATGCCCAGGAGCTAAGCGATGAGGTAACGAACAAGCACATTGCTATGTTTGTAAACGAGTACACGCGTTCGCTTGGAGAGGAAGGCAGAAATGCTGTGAAAGGATTTTTTGCGGAAGCGCAAAAGCAAGGCGTGGTAGGCAAAATGCCACAGCAGGTTTTTCTTTAGAATTCACTTTTAAATACCTACGCTTGCTGCTGTCATGATGAACAAAGTGAAGAAGCCAATCTTTTGTTTGCAGCAATGTTAACTTCGAGGTGCTTCGACAAACTCAGCATAACCAATGGCGAGCAAGGGTACTTAAAGTAGTGAACACCATAAAAAGCCGAGGTATGCGCCTTGGGGCAATAAAGACCTAATTTTTGTCCTGCATTGCTCATTTTTTTCTGCGCTGTCCTGCGCAAAGGGTAGGTGGTGCATCTTTTGGTACACTGCTGTCATACTTTATGGTAGAGTGTGGTTGAGAAAAGAAAACAAAAAAGCCAAGGTGCGAAACCTTGGCTTAATGGGGGCTGTTTTTTTGTGCTTTTTGTCTTTTACCAAATTAAGTTTACCACTCTACCACCACTTCGGCGGCTTTTTCTATGTTGGGGCTAATGGCCTCAAGAATGTAGCGGTAGGGCGTGCCGTAGGTAATTTCGGTATCTACGTACTCCAGCGTGTCGGTAGGCAGGGTTTGCAGCAGGGTGGCAGGTACGTGCGGCACATTTTTGTATAGGCGGTACTGCTTGGCGCGGCAGGGCTGCGTTTTCCACATTAGCTTTACGGCGCTCTTGCTGGCGGTGTAGGTAAACTCGAGCTTGCAGGGTACGCCGGTGGCTAATTGCACGGTGTAGCCCTCGCTGCGACTTAGGTTGTTCACACGGTCGGAGGCAAAAAGCCACAGCTGCGCCTCGGCCAGCGTATCGGGTAGGGTGCTTAGCGTAAAGGTGGCAGGCAGTGCGTTGGGACCCCAGCTGTGCAGCAGCCTTAGCGAGTCGGTGGTGCTTAGGCTGTAGTACAGCTTGTAGTCGGCCACATCGGTGCTATGGCTGCGCGCAAAGGTAAGCAGCAGCCTCTTGCCCTGCTGCTGCGCTTGGGTAATGCGCGGCGCGGTGGGCGGAATGGTGTCGGGCTTGTACAGCATGAATGGTGCGCTGTGCTTTGAGTAGTTGTAGCTGTGGTCAATGGCTAGCACCTTGTAGTATATGGCCGAAGTAAGGGTGTTGAGCGGCAGGGTGTCGGCAAAAACGGGTGCGCTGAGCGTTTGCGTACAGCGGTCAACAAATAGGCCGTCGGCGGAGTTGGCCGAAAATACGCGGTAGCCTGCTACATCTTCCTCGGGGTTGGTTTTCCAGGTAAGGCTCACTATGCCCAGCGAGTCAACATCGCCGGCTAGGCCTGTGGGAGCGGTGGGCGGTACATCATCGGGTACGTTTACGTAGTAGGGGAATGAGGTTTGCCTATGTGCTTCGTAAAAGCCCACAGCCACCACGCGGTAGTAGCCGCCTCTTTTTGCTTCCTTGTGCGTAAACTCCAACTTTTTTGCCGAAAGCAGCCCCTTGTGCAGGGGCACAAACTCGCCGTCTATGCGCTGCGCGCGCTCTACTATGTAGCCTTTTACCAGCTTGGGGTTGCCCACGGTGCTCCAGTGCAGGGTAACATCGCCTTTGGGCGAAAGCGTTGCGCTGCCTACCTGCGGGTACACTACAAAGGTAACCTCGCCTTTGCCCTGCACCACATCTGACGGCTGACCGTACACGCCAAAGGGCGAAAAGCCGCGCAGGCGGTAGTAGTAGGTGTAGTCGTTTTGCGGAAGCGAATCCTGAAAGGTAATTACGTTGGTGGCGCTGCCCTCCTGCACTGCGCCCACAATTACATCTTTGCTCACGGGCGTAAAGTCGCGGCCATTGCTGCTGCGCTCTACCATGTAGGCCGAATATACGCCGTGGTACAGCAGCGTGTTCCACTCAAGCATGGCCACCTTGTCGCCAAAGTTTACGCGCAGGTCAAGCGGTTTGGGCAGCACGGTAATGTCGGTAGGCACTACAAATACGGAGGCGGTGTCGGTTTTATCCTCGGCCAGCGATACCATGTAAAGGTAGCGCTCGTTGGGGCGCACGGTGGTGTCGATGGCGTACAGGCCGGCTGCCCTGGCTACCTTGGGGCTAAGGTCGCACGAGAAGAGGGCGAGGCCAAACACCATTTCGGTTTGCCGCCTTTTTTGTATAATGGCAGCGGGGCTTACATTTTGCATGCCTTCGGCGGTTTCGCCGTAAATAATTTCGTACACTGGCGCAGCCTTGGGCTCGCTTTTTGCCAAAATATTTATTTGCTCATCGGTGTAAGGAAAAACAAGGTCGCCGCCCAGCAGCACTTCGGTGCGCTCTTTTACGGGTAAAATAACGCTGTCGCGCACCATGGTTTTGCGCACCACGCGGTAGCCTTGGTTTACTCCCTTGTCAAAGGTTTCCTTGTTGGTGGGCGCCCACCGCAGCGCTACGGACGAGCCGTTGCTGTGGTGCAGCAGCTGCAGCTTGGCAGCAGCCTTTTCCTGCGCCTTGAGCGAGGTGACGGATAGCAGCACAAGGGCTGCGAGGGTAACAATGTTTTTCATGGCTAAAGTGATAATAATTGTTGGCATCGTAAAATGAAGCTACAAAGATAAGAATTTTTATAGCGTTTAACGACTATATTACTTTAACAGCTACATCATTGCGAACGCATTTAGCGAGTAAATGATGCAGCAAAGTATATAATTCGTGCATTCGTGGTGAAAAATTAAAAGTTAAAGTTGTATGCTACCGTGGCAGTTAGCTCGTGAAATGCCGGCTGCACCTCGTCGCCCTTGAGACGGTTGAGCAGTCCCACGTTGGCTTGTATGCGGTGCTTTACCTTGCTGCTTTGCGTTTTGGGGCTGTAGCCTGCGCTCAGCGCGGTGTTGAGTATGGGCGATGAGGGTTGCTCGGGCACAAAGTTTTGGCTGTAGCTTGCGCTCAAGCCTGCCGATATTTGCCCTTCGAGCCACATTTTGTTTGCGCTCAGCGTGGGGCCAATGTAGGTGCTTTTGATGCCCGCCGCGTTATTTTGGTTAAACGAAAATCCTGCCGAAAGGCTCAGCTGCCGCGCTTTTATCGACAGGCTGTAGGTAAGCATGGCGTTCACAAAGTTGGATAGCTGCGTTACCACCGTATCGCTCTTGCTCTCGCTGTTGGCAAATTGGTAGGCAAAGTTGGCCATCAACTGCTGACTTTTTTCCTCGCTCCCAAAGGCGTAGCTGGTGCCTGCATTGATGCTTTGGTTTACCTGATAAAAGTTGAGCGTATCCAGCGCATCGGCAAAGTTGGGGTCCACCAGCGGGCGGGTGGTGGTGTACGAGGTAAAGTTGGAGTACGCAGCGTTGCACATCCACTTTTCGGTAATGGCCACGGTAAGCGTGGGCGAGGCCACTATGCGCAGGTCATCGGAGCTGCGGGTGCCGTTGAGGTTGTTGTACTCCACGCCGGCGTGCGCCGAAAATTGCACCTTGTTTTGCCACAGCCGCAGCGAGGGTTGTAGGGTAAAACTCTCCAAATCCTCCACCACGTAGTAGCCGCCAAAGGTGGTGTAGCCCGGCGCCACGCGCTTGTAGCCCAGCAGCAGCCCCCACACCGGCGCCGTGTAGCCCACGCTGGCGCTAATGGCATCGAAGCTGCGCTGCCGCGTGCCCGAGGGCAGTAGCTTTGAGAGAAAGTTTTTGCTTTGCTCCGCGCTGTCGGTGGGTGCGCCGCCCAGCACCGAAAAGCTGTACTCCACGTCCACCAAAAAGTTTTTGTAAAAAGTTTTGCGCGCCTTAATGCCTATGGCGTAGTTATCCTGCGGCGGCAGCAGCACGGCCTCCTGCGGAATATAGCGGAGCGATGAGGCATCGTCCTTGGCGCCAAAAATGCTTGTTTCCACCGCGTAGGTATCGCCCGTGTAGCCCACGCGCAGCGCGCCGCCCATGCGGCGGTAGCTCATTTGGTCAAGGTTGGGCGCAAGGTCGTTGTACGGAATGGCCTTTAGGAACCTACCGTAGGCGGCCGAAATGGTCCACCTGTCGGGCGTAAGCTCTAGCCCCACGCCATCGAAGGAGTGCCCCGCCAGTGTATATTCCGAAAAGCTCATGCTTACCGTGCCAAAGTGTGCCTGCGCCCACTTGTACTTGGGCGCCAGCTGAAAGTTGTTGAAGGGCTGCGTGTAGCTTTTACTGGTGTTGCTAAAGGCAAAGCTAAAGGGCAGCGGCATACCAAAAAGGTTCACGTTCAAGTTTCCCGTAAGGAACATAGCGTAGGGCGGGCGGCGGTTGCTGGCGTTGTTGCCCGTGTAAAATTGGTTGTTGAGCCCCATGCCGCCGCTTATTTTCACCCCTTTTTTGAAGCTGAGCGCGTCAATATCCTGCGCTGCTACCGGCAGCGCAGCAAACAGCAGCAGCGCTGCTGCTGCACTCAACTTCGCCTTACAGCGTTTTATTCCTTCCGTCATCGGTTTCTGTTAAAAATTAAGGTTCAAGACTAGTTAAGTGGTTTTTTTCGTAGTATTTTTAGTAACGCTAAGTATAATTTTTCCTTCTATAGTTGTATCTAAATTCGCACTCCTTTATGTGCAGGTAGAAAGTATGTTTATGTATTCCTCTAAACTTGGCCATTCGTACTTTGCAAAGGCCCCAAAAATTTTCGATGCCGTTTATATGGTTATGGCCATCGGCAAACTCGCTGTTGCCATGCTGCACCCTAAAATGCTTTTTGTACCCGTAGTTTACCAGCCCATCGTAGGTCCTAAATCCATCGGAGTAGATGACCGCTCCGGTGTCGGCCTTTCCTCGTATAATCGGCATCA
>JAITVR010000127.1 GCA_031285695.1 Prevotellaceae bacterium | reverse complement strand
ACAACGTATATTTTAAATTCCGGACTTATCCACAAGGCAAATTCAAAGGCAATATCCTTGTGCGCGTATGTGCCACCATAGCGACCAGCCTTTGCCTGCAATGAAATAACATTGCATCGCTCAACCAACTCTTTTGTGCTGATTTTAAAATTGTTAAGACCTGCTTTAGTTTTAATTATGGCGAATTCGCCATAATTAAAATTCGGATTATACACTTGCTCCCAAATGCCGATGTACTCCAACGTATTACGATTTCGCAACCAATCGGTAACAAAAAACTCTCCATCTTTTGCCTTAATCATATCCGTGATACAAATATAGTCTTCACTATTTATTTGTATCACGGATACCTCCGTATCTTTTACCCGTATTTTTGCCATACCCTGTTTTACTTTTACGATTTAAGTTCTATATCAACCGTAAACTCACCGCATTTTTATGCGCCTGCAAGCCCTCAGCCTCCGCCATTATTTCTACCGCTGTGCCTACATTTTTCAAACCTTCCTGCGTGAGCTTTTGAAAGGTAATTTTTCGTACAAAGCTATCCACACTTACGCCGCTAAACGAGCGTGCGTAACCCGCCGTGGGCAACGCGTGATTGGTTCCCGAAGCATAATCGCCTGCGCTTTCGGGCGAATAATTTCCTATAAAAACCGAGCCTGCGTTAACCACCTTTTCCGCCATTTCTTCGGCATTTTTTGTGGAAATAATTAGGTGTTCGGCAGCGTAAATGTTGGCAACTTGCAGCATTTCCGCTGCATTTTTTACCAACACCAATTTACTTTTTTCGAGCGATATTTTTGCAATATCCTTGCGCGCCAATTGTTGCAGCAGCTCGTACATCGCCAACTTTACAGCGTTAATAATATTTTCATTATCAGTTACCAAAACCGCTTGGCTATCAGTGCCATGCTCGGCTTGCGAAAGCAAATCAGCCGCCACAAAAGCAGGATTACAGCTCTCGTCTGCCAGCACCATAACCTCCGACGGACCTGCCGGCATATCAATCGCCACGCCCATGTTGCTCACCAGCTGTTTTGCTGCGGTAACGTAAGCATTTCCCGGGCCAAAAATTTTATCCACACGCGGAACGCTTTCTGTGCCAAAAGTCAATGCTGCTATGGCTTGTATGCCGCCAACTTTGTAAATTTCCGTAACGCCAACCAGCTGCGCAGCGTACAAAATGGCAGGGTGAATTTTCCCGCTTTTGCTCGGCGGCGTACACAAAACTATGCGCGAACAACCTGCAATTTTCGCAGGAATTCCCAACATCAAAACCGTGGAAAAAAGCGGCGCACTACCGCCCGGAATATACAACCCAACTCGCTCTATACCAACACTTTTCCTCCAACAAGTAACGCCGCTCATAGTCTCAATTTTCTCTACTTTTGAAACCTGTGCAGCATGAAATTTTTCAATATTTTTTGCAGCAAGCGAAATCGATTTTTTCAAATCTTCGCCTACCAAATTTTCTGCTTCAGCAAATTCGGCAGCACTTACGCGAAACGTTTCAATGCTCACACCATCGAACTTTTGCGTGTAGCTGCGCAGCGCATTATCGCCGTTCTTGCGCACCTCATCAATCACCGCTAAGGCAGGCTCACGCAGGTGTTCGAGGCTTTGCGCCGGGCGCGAAAGCAAGGCTTCAACCTCCGAAATGTTGGGATATTTTATTGTTTCCATTTTGAGAATTAAAAATTGAAAATTGAGAATTGAGAATGTTTTTCACTCTCCATTCTCAACTCTCAATTCTCCACTATTTACAAAATCATTTTCTCTATCGGCATTACCAAAATTCCCTCTGCGCCCAAGGCGTGCAGCTGGTCTATGATTTCCCAAATCTGTCCTTCGGGAAGCACCGAATGAACTGAACACCAACCTTTTTGCGCAAGTGGAACTACCGTCGGACTTTTCATTCCGGGAATAACGGCGGTAATTTTTTCAACGCTTTCGGTAGGCGCGTTCAACATTACATACTTGTTTTTGCGCCCCTTTTGCACGGCGTGCAGGCGGAAAAGCAGCTTCTCCAAAATCGCTTTTTTCTCTGCGTTCAATTTTTTTCCAACCATTACCGCTTCGGACTGAAGAGCAACTTCAACCTCTTTCAAACCATTGCTAATCAACGTGCTACCAGAGCTTACAATGTCAAAAATTGCATCAGCAATGCCTACGCCTGTGGAAATTTCTACCGAGCCGCTGATTTGATGAATCTCGGCTTTTACGCCATTTTTTGTAAGGTAATCTTGCAGAATTTTTGGGTACGAGGTGGCAATTTTTTTACCGTTAAACCACTTCACATTTTCGTAATTTTCGGCCTTGGGAATGGCCAACGAAAGGCGACATTTTCCAAAACCCAAACGCTCTACAATGTCAAGCGGGTAGCCGGTTTCGAGCAGCACGTTTTCGCCCACAAAACCCACATCGGCCACGCCATCGTTCACGCACTGCGGAATATCATCATCGCGCAGGTACAGCATTTCTATTGGGAAATTTGAGGCTTGCGCCACGAGCTTTCGCTCGCTGTTGGCAACTTTAATTCCTGCTTCGGCAATGAGCTCAAGCGATTTTTCGCTTAGGCGACCTGATTTTTGAATGGCAATTTTTAACATGGTTGAAAAGTTTAATTGTAGAAGTATTTTTTGTTAATTACAGATTTTACCATTTGTCATGCTGAACGAAGTGAAGCATCTCATGAGATTCTTCGCTTCGCTCAGAATGACATTAATGCAAAATTAGCAATCACTTTCATAAAAAAAGAGGCTTGCAGGCAAATGCAAACCTCTAATTTTCAATTGGTTACAACATTTGCATAGCTACGCTATTCACCGTGATGATGATGAATGTGTGCGCTATGAAAGTGTTGCTTCAGCATGATTTTTTACAAACTATTCTACAAAGGTAGCTATCTTTTTGGAAAAATGCAAAATTTCTGTATCAATGCACCGTCATTGCGAGGACGAGGAACGAGGACGTGGCAATCTCAAACCCGATTATGAGATTGGCTTCGCCGAACTCCGCTTTGCTACGGTTGCTTCGCTAAACCCGCTCGCAATGACGTGGTTCTCGACAGGCTCAGCGTGACAGCCCACAACAGCCTACTAATTATCTTTCCCACTCGCCAATTTCCAAGTTTTTCATTTGCCCGTCTGCGATTTCGAGCCTTACGGCGGTGCGCACTTTGTGCAATCCATAAATGCCTGCCGCGCCCGGATTGATGTGCAAAAAGTTCAACTTTTTGTCGTACATTACCTTTAAAATGTGCGAGTGCCCACACACAAACAGCTGTGGCGGATTGCGGTACAGCGTTTCAGCAATTGAAGCATCGTACCTGCCCGGGTAGCCGCCAATGTGCGTCATGAGCACATCTACGCCTTCGCAAAAAAATCGCTGAAAGCGCGGGTACATGCGGCGCACCTCATCGCCATCAATGTTGCCAAAGACGGCGCGCACGGGTTTGAAATCCGTCATTGCATCGGCTACGGATGCGCTGCCAACATCGCCTGCGTGCCAAATTTCGTCCACGTTAGCAAAAAAAGTGCGCAACTTTTCGTCAAAGTAGCCGTGCGTGTCGGAAAGAATTCCAAGTTTCAAATTGCAGATTTCAGATTAAGCGAACTGTCATTGCGGGCTTGACCCGCAATCCCCCGTAAACAAGTGCTTCGATTTAGGAGATTGCGGGTCAAGCCCGCAATGACAAATTGCAAATTTTAAGCTACTTTTGAGCAGCAGCAGCAGGTTTTGCGCTGCTTGCAGCAATGCCCAACTCCTTTTTTACAAGGTCTAAAATATCGGTGCTTTGCTCTGTGTTCCAGTACGCCAGCGCGGCGTTGCTCACATCGTAAATGTAGGTAAAACCGTTGTCCTTGCCCACTTTTTTTACCGCGTTGGTTGCCTTTTCAATTACCGGCCTAAGCAGCTCCGATTGCTGAGCTTGCAGGTCGCGCTGCGCTGTCATTTGGAATTCTTGAACGCGCTGACCGAGGTCTTGCAGCTCCTTTTCTTTTGCTTCGCGAATGGCGGCCGACCACGTTTCGGCCTTTTGCTGGTAGGCTTGCAGCTTGTTGTTGTACTCCACCTGCATGAGCTCAATTTGCTCCTCCAAATCCTTGCCGTAGGCCATATATTTGGCTTCGGCCGAATCGCGCTCGGGCATTAAGGCCAGCAATTCTTGCCCGTTGATGTGGCCAAACTTGTAGGTTTGCTGCGCCTTTGCGCTCACTGCTGCAACCACTATGGCTGCGCACAAAATCAATTTTTTCATGAATAAAAGTTTTTTATTTTAATTGCATTTTTATGACGAAAAACAGGAACAGAGAAAAATAGGAAAACAGAATATTCTTTTGTTCTGTTTTTCTATTTTCCTTTTTACTTTACGACTTTAAAATCCCATTCGCTTCAGCACGTCATCGCTCTTGTCGTAGCGGGCGTTGATGTAAATGAGCGAGGGGTTGTTGGCCGAGTCGAAAATGACGGCGTAACCGCCCTCGGTGGCCACATCTTTTATGGCGTTGTAAAGCTGGTCTTGTATGGGTTTCATCAGCTCTTCGCGCTTTTTGAAGAGTGAACCTTCGGGGCCAAAGTGGGTGCGCTGCAAGTCTTTTGCCTCTTTCTCTTTGGTCAAAATTTCGGTTTCGCGCTTTTGCTTCATTTCCTCGGTAAGCAGCATTTTTTCGGCCTGAAAAGTGCGAAACATTTCGTCCACTTTTTTGTAGGCATCGTCCACCTCTTTTTGGTACATGTCGGTAAATTTATCGACTTGCTCCTGCGCACTTTTGTACTTTGGCATTTTGTGCAAAATGTACTCCGAGTCAATAACGGCGTACTTTTGCGCCTGCGCAGCGGCGGCGCCAAGCAGCAGCGTGGCTGCTAAAAATAGTATTTTTTTCATAACGTGAAAATTTAAAAATTCGACAATTCAATAATTCAACAATTGTAACCTGTTACTCGTCACTCGTTACGTTTTTCTAAAATGGCGTTCCGATTATAAAGTGAATTTGGCTTCCGTGCGGTTCGGTTTTTCCGGGCGGCGCGTCAAATCCGTAGGCCCAGTCGATGCCCAGCAGCCCAATCATGGGCAGCATGAGGCGCACGCCAAAACCTGCCGAGCGTTTTACCGAAAATGGGTTGAATTTTTTCAAATCGTGCCAAGCGTTGCCCGCCTCTACAAACGCTAAACCGTAGATGGTACTTTGCGGCGAAAGCACAAAGGGGTAGCGCATTTCAACAGTAAATTTATCGTACACGCTAGCGTATTCGTTGGGCGTAAGTGCGCTGTTTTCGTAGCCGCGCAGGCCAACGGTTTCAACGCCGTAAAGCTGGTAGCCCGACATGCCGTCGCCGCCCACATCGAAGCGCTCGAAGGGCGAAGTGCCGACCTTGCTGTTGTACATGCCCAAGTAGCCAAACTGCGCCTTGAGCGCTACCACAAAATCGCCGGCAATGGCGTTGAACCACGCTGTGCGAAACGACCACTTGTGGTACTCAATCCAGCGGTAGCGCTCGCTATCCTTCATGCCGGGTTCGTACTTTTTCCCGTTGAGCAATGAGTATGGCGGCGTGAGCTGCAAGCTAAACGATAGCTCCGAGCCTTTGCGCGGATAAATAGGTTGGTCGGTAGAGTTGCGCCCCAAAATTGCCTTGAGGCTGAAGTTGTTTGCTGTACCGTCCTTAAACACAAAGCCGCCCGACCAATCTTTAAGAATATACCGCTGCAAATCCACGCCGGTGTACAGCGTAAAGTAGTTATCGGGCCACTTGAGCCGCTGCCCCAAGCCTACCGAAGCGCCCACCACCTTCATGCTTTGGTCGCTCGCTTGGAAAAAACCGTAGGAGCAATAGTTGGTATTTTGGTCGGTAAAGTAGGCCGAAACGGAGAGCGACTGCGGTTTTTTGCCTCCAAACCAAGGGTCGGTAAAGCTGGTGCTGATGGCCTTGTAGTACCTTCCGTTGGTTTGCCCACGAATGGCCAGCTGCTGGTTATCGCCCGAGGGGAAAGGCCTCCACGCCGCTTTGTCGAATATGCGCCCCATGGAAAAGTTGTTCAGTATCAAGCCAACTGTTCCCACAAACATGCCTGCGCCCCACCCGCCCGAGAGCTCAATTTGGTCGTTGGGTTTTTCCTCTACGGCAAAGGTTATATCCACCGTTTCGTCGGCGGGGTTGGGGCTAACCTGCGGCTCCAACTTTTCGGGGTCAAAGTGCCCCATTTGCGCAAGGTCGCGCACGGAGCGAATTACCAATGTTCGGTTAAACAAATCGCCCGGGCGCGTCCATAGCTCACGGCGAATAACGTGCTCGTTGGTTTTGCTATTTCCCTTAATAAAAATGTTGCTTATGGTGGCCTGCTTGCCCTCGCTTATGCGCATTTCCAAGTCAACCGAGTCGCCGTCAATGCGCACTTCGGTGGGGTCAATTCTAAAAAAGAGGTAGCCATCGTCCATGTACAGCGCCGAGATGGAGGCTTCTTCGATGGCGTTGAGCCGCTTGTCAAGCGTTACCTTATCGTACACATCGCCGCGCTTGAAGCGCAAAATACCGTCGAGCAAGTCCGATGGATATTTGGTATTGCCCATCCACTCTACGCTGCGCACGTAGTAGCGTTTTCCTTCGTACAGCTTTATTTTTACGCCTACGCGATTTTCGCTAATTTCCCAAATAGAATCGCCCAAAATTTTGGCATCGCGGTAGCCTTTTTCGTTGTAGTAGGCTATAATGCTGGTTTTGTCTTCGTCCAGCTTGTCTTGAATGTACTTGGTGGACTGCCAAAACTTGTACCAGCGCTTGCGGTGCACCTCCTTCATGGCGCCGCGCAGGCTGCCGGAAGTAATTTCCTGGTTGCCCTCAAAGTCCATTTCGGCCACCTTAATTTTTTCGCTTCTATCTACCTCAAACACTAAGCGCACGCCATTTCCCACCGTGGTGTCGGGGCTTGTGGCAGCAGTAACTTTTACGTTTTTATACCCTTTTTCGAGGTAAAAACGCTCAATAATGCCGATAGAATTTTGCTTGAAATACTCCGAGTACTCCGCGCCACGCCTAATGTGCAGCATGCCCGTGAGTTCCTCTTTATCGCCTTTTTTTATGCCCTTCACGTCCCAGCTGATAATGCGCGGCCGCTCTTGCAGGTAAATATCCAGGTAAATTTTATCGTCCACCACCTTGGTAGCCGAAAATTTTACATCGGAAAAAAGCCCGTTGCCCCACAACTTTTTTCCGGCCTGCGCAATGGCATCGCCGGGTATGGACACCGTATCGCCCACGTTGAGCCCCGATATGCCAATGATTTGGTCGGAGTTGTAGTACTTTACGCCCGACACGGTAACGCCGCCAATGATGTACTTTTGCGGCGCGGCGTAATCCTTTGCAAGGTTTACCTCGCTTACAATTTCGGTCGTATCATCAACCGTTTTTTCCTCCTGCTGCTGCACATTTTGCAGCGCGCTTTCTACCGCATTGTCCGCAGCATCGGCTTCGGCTTGCTCCTCGCTCACGCCCATGTGCTGCGCAACGCCCAGCAGGGGCACGGTAAAAAGTAGTGAAATAAGTAAAAATTTACGCAACATCTATCTTTGATTATTCTTCTAAAACTTTTCCAAATCTACGCTCACGCTTTTGAAATTCCTCCACCGCTTCCGCAAAATGTTTTTCGCGAAAATCAGGCCACAGCACGGGCAAAAACACCAGCTCACTGTACGCAATTTGCCACAGCAAAAAGTTGCTCACGCGCACATCGCCGCCGGTGCGAATGAACAAATCCACATCGGGCATTTGCGCCGTGCTGAGGTGCTTTGAAATGCTGATTTCATTAACATCTTCAATTTCTAACTCTTTAGCAATTAAAGAATTGGCAATTTTTTTAACTGCATTTACAATGTCCCAACGACCGCTGTAGCTAAGCGCAACCACAAGCGTAAGCCCCGTGTTTTTTTGCGTGCTGCACTCAATGGCGGCCAGCTTTTGCTGCACTTTTTCGGGCAGCGAGGGCACGTTGCCTATGGTGGTAAAGCGCACGTTATTTTTGTTCAGCGTGGGCTCTTCCTTTTCAATTGCATCAACCAGCAGCGACATGAGCGAGCTGACTTCCAGCTGCGGGCGCGCCCAGTTTTCGGTCGAAAAAGCGTAGAGCGTCAAATACTTTACGCCCATTTTGGCGGCGGTTTCCGTTGCTGCGCGCACGGCCTCCACCCCATTGCGATGCCCAAAAATGCGCTGCAAGCCGCGCTGCTTGGCCCATCGTCCGTTGCCGTCCATAATAATGGCCACGTGCTGCGGTATGTTATTTTGCTGCGCTGCCATTTTCATTTACTTGAGTGCAGGACAAAGTAGCCTGTCCGCCAGCTGATAGGTAAAGTAAACGCCTACGTACGAAATCCAATCGTTGTTGTGGAAAGTTGTTTCGGTAGTGCGAATGTTTTCCCAACCGTCCAAGTTGTCGTTAAAAGTTTTGCGAAAAGCCCACTCTACCCCCATGCTTACGCGGTAAAACAGGCGGTACTTGAAGCCAAAGCTGATGGGCGTTTGCATAAACGGAGCTCCGCCGGCGTAGCCCAAGCCTGCGCCCAACGAGAAGTAGGGCGTGTAGCGAAACTGCTTGGGGTTATTTCCAAAAGGGTCGTAAGGTAAAAAACCAACCTCGAGCCGCACATCGGCGTCAAAGTAGCTGCGCTTAAAGGGAACGGACCTTTGCCCCGGGCTGCTTGACATCAACCTGCCATCGTAGGTAGCAGGGTCGCCGCGCAGCTGCCCGCCGCCCATGGTTACGCGCAGGCTGTAGTAGTCCGAAAAGCTGTAGCCAATCATGCCGCCCACGTACATGCCGGGCTGGTACAGCGGCTGGTCGTGGTTAAAATCGCCCATGTAGTAAACAGCGCTGGCAAGACCGCCTGCTGCCACATTTTCCTGCGCATAAGCGCGAGGTGCGAGGCAGGCAACAAGCATGAGGAGTATGACGAGGGCTACTTTTTTCATTCGTTTTTTACGCAGAGCGTAACCACAAATGTAGCAATAATCCCGCTACTGCCCCATAAAGCAAGGCGTTAGTTAACACATAATAACGGAAAGGCATCGGAGGCGATTCGAAAATTCAGCATTCAACCATTCAATTTTTAAATGCTTGAATTTTGAATCATTGAATTTGTTACCCTCTGGCATCTAAGCCCCACTTGAGCTTGCTGCGCAGGGTTTGAAAAAAGCTGCTGTCGGAAAATTTTACAAAGCCTACTTGAGTGGTTGCTTTTTGAACTTTTAGCTTTGCGCCTGCGGGCAGCTCATACGAGCGGCTATCTACGCCAACAATGACGCTGCCGCTGCGGGTCATCATTTCTAACACAACTTCGGCCGTATCGGGAATAACGATGGGGCGCACGCTGAGGTTGTGCGGTGCAATGGGCGAAATTATCATGCACTCGGCATTGGGCGCAACGAGCGGCCCGCCGGCGCTGAGCGAGTACGCGGTGGAGCCTGTGGGCGTTGCCACAATCAGCCCATCGGCCCAGTAGCTGTTCAAAAATTCGCCGTTTACGTGTACGTTGATTTCGGCAATGGCGGCGCCGCGCTTTTGCAGGCACACCTCGTTGAGCGCGTAGTGCAGCCCGTCGGGGCAGCCCTCTACGCGTAAAAAGTTGCGGCGCTCAACGGTAAATTTTCCGGCTAAAATATCGTTTATGGCCTCCTCGGATTTATCAATGGTAACGCTGGCCAAAAAACCCAAGCGCCCCGCGCTTACGCCCACCAAGGGAACATCGGTACCGGCCACGATTGATGCGGCGTCGAGAAATGTGCCGTCGCCGCCAATGCTCATGAGGCAGGCCACGTGCGGCGGCAGTGATTTTGCGCCGGCAAACAGCCCCACGCCGTGCAGCGGCTGCGACAAGCTGCGGTAAAACGGCTCGTGCAGCAGCACTTCAACGCCTGCTCGGCGCTGCAAACGCTCCACCAGCTGCAGCACGCAGCTTTCGTGCTGCGGCGTAGTGGTACGGCTATAGAGGGCGATTTTCAAGAGTTTATAAAGTTGAAGGTTTATAAAGTTCGTAAAGTTTTAGCACCCGCAAATATAGCTATTTTTTATTCACGCTTTCTCGTTAAATGTGCTACTTTTGTAGCCGTTATTTTTCTTTACAAACTTGTAGCTTTATAAACTTTACAAACTACTATAATGACCAAGCTTAGCGTAAACATTAACAAGGTAGCCACCATTCGCAATGCGCGCGGCGGCAACACGCCCAACGTGGCGCAGGTGGCGGTGGACTGCGAACGCTTCGGCGCGCAGGGCATTACCGTGCACCCCCGCCCCGACGAGCGGCACATTCGCTACCAAGATGTGCTGGATATTAAGCCGCTTATCAGCACCGAGTTCAACATTGAGGGCTACCCCAACGATAGGTTTATGGATTTGGTACTGGGCGTGCAGCCCGCGCAGGTAACGCTGGTGCCCGATGCCGACAACGCCATAACCTCCAACGCCGGCTGGGATACCCTTAAAAATAAGGCGATGCTGAGCGAAATTGTAGCAACGCTGCAAAAGGCAGGCATTCGCGCCTCGGTGTTTGTAGCTGCCGATGTGCGCATGGTGCAGGGCGCGCTCGAAACGGGCGCCAACCGCATTGAGCTGTACACCGAGCCCTACGCTGCCGGCTACGCCAAAAACAGAGAGGCGGCCGTTGCGCCCTTTGTAGAGGCTGCCAAGGAGGCCACCCGCCTGGGCTTGGGGCTCAACGCCGGGCACGACCTTAGCCTCGAAAACCTGCGCTACTTTGCGCAGCACATTCCGCAGCTGCTCGAAACCTCCATAGGCCACGCCCTCATTAGCGATGCGCTGTACTACGGCCTAGAAAATACCGTGCAGTTGTACCTACGGGAGCTGGCGTTATAAAATGGTAACGAGTGACAGGTACCGAGTAGCCCGCGCACAAGCCGAAAAGGGTGCCACGTGCGCGGGCTGTCCCCCGCTGGCGGGGGTGCCTGAAAGGCGGGGGTGGAAGCACACACGCATTTAACTTCCACCCCCGGTCTTCGACCACCCCCGCCGGCGGGGGACAGCCACCCCGCAAGCCACGCACCACATCATTGCAACGCTGCAATGCTTCGACCAGGCTCAGCATGACAGCGCGCGGCGGGTCAGCCAAACGGGGGGCTTTCATTGCCGTTGGCTTTAGCCAACGGATACCAAGCAGCTCCCCCATATAGGGGCTTTAGCCCAAAAGACTTTTGGGCTAAAGCCCCCTACTCTGCCACACTACCACCCGTTGGCTAAAGCCAACGGCAATGAAGCCGCGCACGTCCCGAGCGGCATTTGTGCCGTTAGGCACAGCATGTTGGTAGAAAATGCCGATGCCTCCGCTCCAGCGTGCCATAGGTACGCAATATGTATAGGGCTGCAGTACATATTCTCAAAATATGTTGTATATTTGCGGCGAAACTAATACTCCAACAAGGCAATGCCAATACTATCGATGTTTTACGGGCTGGTGGTTTACATGTACGCAAGGGATAACATGAGGCACCACCTACCCCATATTCACGTAGAGTATCAAAATGACGAGGCTATTTTCTCTATCCCTGAGGGCGAGCTGCTGGAGGGTAAGCTGCCCAACAAAAAAATTCAGCTGGTAAAGGCATGGATAATCATTAACCAAGAAGACCTAATGGCCAACTGGGGCTTGGCCGTGAAGGGCGACACTCCGCTACGAATAAAACCCTTAAGCTAACCGCTATGAACCCAAGAGTAAAAGATGTAAAGCCGCAGGACAACTACCGCCTGCTCGTTACCTTTACCAACGGAGAGGTAGGACTGCTTGACATGGAGCCCTACTTGGACTACAACATGTTCAAATCGCTGCGCAATGTTGACCTGTTCAACGGTGTACGCCCCGCGCACGGCACCATACAGTGGGCAAATGAGGCTGACCTCTGCCCCGATACCGTGTACTTGGATAGCGTGAAGGTGTAGTAAATAGTGATTAGAGGTTAGAGACAATCAGTAAAGGCAGGTTTTACCCTGCCTTTACTGATTGTTGCCCCTACCTCGGCTCGGCTACTCTTTGCAGCCTTTGCTTGCTTGGATAAACCAGCTGAGGCAGGAGCCTCAGCCGAACGGAGGTAAATGGTAATGGGCTACCTATAGCAGCTCTACAATATCCTTATAGGTGGCAAGGGTAATGATGTTGGTTAGCCCAAACTTTTTCAGCACCAACAGGTCTTTGTCGCCCGTGAGCAGGTAGTCTGCTCCACTTTCTTGGGCCAAGGCCAGTAGAAAGTTGTCCTTTTCATCGCGGCAGGCCGATACGACTGTGCCTACCTCATAAAACAAGGCTTTGTCCTCAATGAGGTAAAGCAAGGTATCCAAATCGCGCGTAGCAAAAAAAGACTTTAACTTGGGGCGGGCTACTACATCTAACAGCTCGGCTAACAACTCTTGGCTAAACACCAGCGTGGCAACTCCCGAATCCAGCACCTCGTCAATAAAGTTGAAGCGCTTGGTAAGCAAAAAACTTACCCACAGGTTAGTATCTACTACTACCTTATGCTTGCTTGACATAGCGTGCGGCTCTAACAGCTTCGACCTCTGCCGTTATTTCTTCAAGGGTGGGTGCTTGCTGCTCGCTGCTACGCAACTTTGATAGCAGCTTGGCAAACGATGGGCGCGGGTTGATGGCAATCAAGTCCAGCTCCACCAAATCGTTTAGCAGGTTGCGCGCCTTTGGGTTCCTTACTTCGATGCTAATTGTTTCCATAGCGTTTATAGTTTTTGCTTGGCAAATATACAACATATTTTCAATAAAAAAGCCGAAGTGTAGCTTAACGTAGTCAGCTACAACCCCGGCTACTCTTTGCAGCCTTTGCCGGCTTGGATAAACCGGCTGACCTCAGCCGAACGGAGGAGCTCCTCTGTTTTTATAGCAATGTCCTCTATTTTTTGGGCTACCTTCCCTCTTTTTACGGCAATGTCCTCACTTTTTATGACAGCTTTACCTCTTTTTGGGGCAATGCCCTCAGCTTTACTGTGAATATTCCCTGTTTTTATGAGGACAATCCTTGATTTTGTGAGGAGGTTCCCTGTTTTTGTGAGGACAGTCCTTGATTTTATGAGGTGGTTCCCTGTTTTTATGAGGGGGTGCTACTAAAATATGGCGGCGCCCTCACAAAAAGAGAGGGCGCCACCGCTAAAAAAGAGCACGAGCAAGGAAATTTAGGCCTCCTTGGCAGCTTTTCCCCGGCCGGGGAAGCGCGCCGAGAGGTCGGTGTGAATATCCTTGGCGCCGGCTACGCCGCGGCGGGCGGCCTCGCGCGCCATGCTGTAGATGGCCAGGGCAGCGGTGTAGGCATCGCTACCGGCCACCGTGGCCGAGCTTGCCACGGGTGCCGCCACCTGCCCCAGCACGCGGTGCAGGCGGTTGAGGGCGTGGTAGGCGGCCAGGTCGCGGCGCAGCTCCTCAAGGTCAACAAAGGGAGGGCACACGCCGGGGTTTTTGGTGGCGCTATCGAGGCACTTCTCGACAAAGGCCAGCGACTTGTCGCCCATTTTGGGCAGCGCGCTCAGCTCCGTTTCGCCCAAGGTAACCAAACCGGCGGGTAGCACGGCGCTCAACTCGTTCACCTTGTCCACAATGGCCTGCTCCTGCACGGCATCAATGGTAATAGAAATTTGGTTTTGCATGATGATGAGTTCGTAAA
>JAITVR010000075.1 GCA_031285695.1 Prevotellaceae bacterium | reverse complement strand
CGCTGATAGGAGGACGCGCGAAATCCGTTGATTTTATCGTGCGAATCCTCTTTTTGCGTAGCGTTGTAGGTGGCGTAGTTGCGGTAGCTGAGCAGCGCCATGGCGCGCGCAGCCTTCATGCCCTCCTCGCCGCCGTTGGCACGGTTTTTGAAAAAAGTTTGGTCGGCCTCAATCGCCATGCGCTGCGCCTCGTTCACCGCAATTACCCAGGGCGAAGTTTTTGCGCTTGCCGCCGAAAACACAAAGTTGTCAAACAAATCGGGCTTGCTGATGGCCCACTCCAAGGCTTGAAACGCGCCGATAGAGCCGCCAACTATTGTGTTAACATGTTGAATGTCAAGTTGTTGCAAAAGTTGCTCGTGCGCCAAAATCATGTCGCGCACGGTTACTTCGGGAAAGTCTAAGTAGTAGGGTTCGTTGGTTTGCGGGTTGCGCGAAAGCGGCCCGGTGGTGCCGTAGCACGAGCCCAACACGTTGGCGCACACCACAAAGTAGCGCGAAGTGTCGAACAGCAAACCCTCGCCCACCATGCCCGGCCACCAGTCGGCCACATCGGAGTTGGCCGAAAAAGCATGGCAAATCCACATCACGTTATCCTTAGCAGCGTTGAGCTTTCCGTAGGTGTGGTAGGCAATATTAACGTGGTGCAGCGTGCGCCCACACTCCAAGTTAATGGGCTGTGGAGCAGCAAAGTGCTGAACGCCGGCGCCGCTGTAATCTTTTTTATACATGGTAAAAAACGTGCTCAGCGCCTATGCGCGCTGATAAATACAATTTACAAAGTTAAAAAAAATATTATATTTGAAAAAAAGTGTAACTTTGCGGGATTGTGTAACCCGTAAAATATTTATTGCATGAAAAAAATTCTACTCGTAGCAGCCCTTGTGGCAGCTTGCGCAACGGCGCAGGCAAAAATGTTTGCATTTGGCGTTAAGGCAGGGCTCGAAGTGCCCAACATTAAAACCGATGATGCGCTTTCGGCGCTGGGCTCCATAAAGGGCAGCACCGGTTTTCACGCAGGTGTGCTGGCGCAGGTCAACATTCCTATTATTGGTCTTGGCATTCAGCCCGAAGTGCTTTATGTGCACCGCGGCGTAAACGTTTTTGACGAAAATAGCGTTTCAAAAAAAGAGGGTGTGAGCTACCTCGACGTTCCGCTCAACATTACCTGGGGCATTGACCTTAAGCTGGTGCGCCCATTTTTGGCGGTTACGCCGTACATCAGCTACGCCTTTAACGATGTGAAAACGTGGGTTAGCGATGTTGATGTGAATAATGTTGACATATCGGCTTTTCAAAATGTCGATAATTTTGACTACGGCATTGGCTTTGGTTTGGGTGTGGAGCTGTTTCAGCACCTGCAAGTTATGGGCCGCTACAGCATTGGCCTCAAAAATTTGATGGACGGAGTTAAGCTTACTAACATGAATCCGAACTTCAAAATGCGCGGCTTTACCCTGTCGGTAGGCTACCTGTTTTAGTCGAAAAAAGGATAAAATAAAAACGTTGCGCTCTGAAAAGAACGCAACGTTTTTTGTTTGTGTGGTGCCACCACGAATCGAACGAGGGACACAAGGATTTTCAGTCCTTTGCTCTACCAACTGAGCTATGGCACCATGGTCAAACGGGCTGCAAAGGTAAGCATTTTTTTTTAATTACGAATTAAAAATTAAAAATTATGAATTGTCAAACATGTAACTATTTAATAATCAAATAGTTACATGTTTAAATTTTTGACACAAAAAATATAAAGGACGGAAGGAGCAAGGATAAAAAGACGGCTGAATTTTTCTTTGCTCTTTTTGTTTTTACATCTTTTTTCCCTAAAAAAAGTGCTACATTTGCAGCCTATGGCAAATGAACAAAATCAGGCTGCTTTTTCGAGCGTAAAATCCTACAAGGTAATTTTTCCCGTTCTTATTGGGCTGGGCGTGGTGGTGTACATGTTTTGGGGCGAAACGCACAGCATGACCAGCGCGCTGCAAAACGTAAAAATGTCGTGGCAATTTTGGGGCTTTTTGCTGCTTGCCGTGCTGTTTATGCTGGGGCGCGACGCGGGCTACGTTTGGCGCATTCGCACGCTGAGCGATAATCAGCTTACGTGGCTGCAATCGCTGCGCATAATTATACTGTGGGAGTTCACCTCGGCCATTACGCCGTCGGCGGTGGGCGGCACAAGCCTTGCTATTTTGTATGTGAATAAGGAGGGGGTGAATTTGGGCAAAAGTTCGGCCATGGTAATGGCTACTTCGCTGCTCGATGAGCTGTACTTTGTGCTCATGTTTCCGCTGCTGTGGCTCGTTATTCCCAACGATATGCTTTTTCATGTAAGCAGCTCGGCGGTGGGGCAGGGGCTAATGGTGGTAACGCTTGTAGGCTACAGCATCAAGCTGGCGTGGGTGCTGATTTTGGCTTACGGACTGTTTTTTAATCCTCAAGGTTTGCGCTGGCTGATTGTAACCATTTTTAGCCTGCCTTTTTTACGGCGGTGGAAAAACGGCGCAATAAAAACGGGCGATGAGGTAGTAATCAGCGCGCGCGAATTGCGCGTAAAACCGTTCGGATTTTGGTTCAAATCTTCGTTGGCCACTTTTCTTTCGTGGTCGTCGCGGTACTTGGTGGTGAACGCGCTATTTATGGCATTTTTTGCGGTGCACGACCACCTGCTTATTTTTGGTCGCCAGCTCGTAATGTGGATAATGATGTTGGTAAGCCCAACGCCCGGCGGCAGCGGCTTTGCGGAGTTTGTGTTTAAAGAATTTCTCGGCGATTTTATTCCTGTAGCGGGGCTCACGCTTGCGCTTGCGCTGCTGTGGCGCATTATTACCTACTACTTGTACCTTATTGTTGGCGTTGTTGTTGTGCCCGGGTGGATTAAAAATAAGTTTGGAAAAAAGTAAAACTTAGCCCTTTTGTCATTCTGAGCGAAGCGAATAATCTCAAGTTAGCACTGTAGCAGCATGAGATTCTTCGCTTCGCTCAGAATGGCAGCGAGGTTGACTTGTGGTTAGGCTGCTGCTTACTCGCTGTTCCTTACCGCTTATTTCCTCTTGATTTTTCCCCATTTTATAGCTACTTTTGCAGGATTTTCATGCGCTTGCGGCGTTTTTTTACCTTGCTAAACAAAAACTGTTACATATTTTTTGGGCTCATGCTTCTTGCGCTTTCATCGTGCACGGTAAAGCAGAAGTTGGCCATGGCCGATAAGGCCTACGACCAGCAGGCCTACGCCCGCGCCGCTAAGCGCTACGCCAAGGTGCAGCCCAAAATAAGTCGCAGCAAAGACCCTGCCACGTACTACCGCGTGCTGTTTCACCTGGCCGAGGGCAGCCGCCTTACCGGCGATACGCGCCGCGCCGAGGGTTTGTACGAGCGCTCTATTTTGAAGAGCAATCCCAATCCAAATGCCGTTTTGGGCTTAGCCAAAGCGCAGCAGGCGAATGAAAAATTTGCCGAAGCGGCGAATACCTATGCCGAGTATTTGAAGCTAATTCCGCAGGATTCGGCTACGCAAAAAGCAATGGAGTTTTGCATTGCCCTGCGCGATACCGCGGTAAAGCAAACGCGCTACTTGGTGGAGCCCGTAACGGATTTCAACAGCAACAAGGACGACTTTGCACCCTCTTTTGCCGAGGACGACTACTCGGTGGTGTACTTTACCTCGGCGCGCGATGCCGCCATGGGCAACAAGCGAAGAAAAAGTATTATTACGGGCGAAAAAATGACCGATATTTTCTTTGCCAAGCAGGCGCGCACCGGTCGTTGGGAAAAAATACAACCTGTTGAGGGGGAAATAAATACAAAGAGCGACGAGGGCGCCAACACTTTCAGCCGCAACCTGCAAAAAATGTACTTTACGCAGTGCCTTACCAAAGGTGCAACGCCGGGTTGCAGAATTTGTACCGCCACGCGCGGCGAAGAAAATATTTGGACAGAAGTGGAGCAGCTCTACCTTGCCGACAGCACAGCCAACGCTGCGCACCCAACGCTGGCGGACGACGAAACGGTGCTCTACTTTACCTCCGACATGGAGGGCGGCCACGGCGGATTCGACATTTGGATGGTCAACCGCCTAAGCGCCGATGAGGGGTGGGGCGAGCCCACCAACTTGGGCAAGGACATCAACTCGGCCGCCGACGAATTTTACCCCTACATGCGCCCCAACGGCGTGCTGTACTTTTCGTCCAACGGAATGGGCGGCTACGGCGGCTTGGATATTTTTAAGGCAACCAAAAAACAGGAGGGTGGTTGGCACGTGGAAAATATGGGCATGCCCATGAACTCGGCTGCCGACGATTTTTCCATCATTTTTGAAAGAGAAGGAGAGGCGGGCTACTTTGCTTCGCGCCGCAGAGCGCCTAAGGTTAAGGGCGGCGATGATATTTTTCGCTTTGTGCTGCCCGAGGCAAAATTTACCTTTGTGGGCAGCGTGCGCGAGGCCGACGAGGGCACGCCCATTGACCAGGCCAACGTGAGCGTAATTACCAGCGGCGGCGAATCGACAAAGTACAACACAGAGAAGGACGGCATATTTACGCTACAGCTACAGCCCGAAACCGACTACCTGGTGCGGGTAAGCAAGTCGGGATACTTCAACCAAAAGGCGCGCTTTTCGACCAAAGGTTTGGAGGAAATTACCACGCTGCGCGATGAATTTTTGATGCGCTCCATGGCCAAAGCGGTGGAGCTCGAAAATATTTTGTACGACTTTGGAAAATACACGCTGCGCCCCGAATCGGAGGAATCACTCAACGGTTTGGTGGAGGTGCTGAACGACAACCCAAGCATCATTATCGAAATTGCCTCGCACTCCGACAGCCGCGGCGATTCGACTTTCAACATGGAGCTTTCGCAAAAGCGCGCACAATCGGTGGTGGATTATTTGGTGGGTAAAGGCATCAGCGCTGAGCGCTTAGAGGCAAAAGGTTACGGCGCCACCAAGCCGCGCACGGTAAGCAAATCGGTGGCGGCGCAGTACAAATTTATGCGCGAAGGCGATGTGCTAAGCGACGATTTTTTGCGGAAAAATGTTCGCACGCAGCAGGAAGAAGATGCGGTTGACCAGCTCAACCGCCGCACGGAATTTCAAGTAATTTCGGGCGTTAGATAATGAGTAAATGAACAATGGATAGTTGACAATTGATAATTAAAGAGAAGTTTAAGAAGTTAAGGAAGACAAAGAAGCTTTTATTCCTAAACTTCTTAGATTTCATAATCTTCCTCTCTTTAATTATCCGTTGTCCATTATCAATTATCAATTGAATATGGAAAGATACGCCATGCGCGGTGTTTCGGCTTCGAAAGAAGATGTGCACAGCGCCATAAAAAATTTGGACAAGGGACTTTTCCCAAAAGCTTTTTGCAAAATAATTCCCGACTACCTCAGCGGCAGCGCCGAGCATTGCTTGGTTATGCACGCCGATGGCGCGGGAACAAAATCGTCGTTGGCGTACGCCTACTGGCGCGAAACGGGCGACCTCAGCGTGTGGCGCGGCATAGCGCAGGACGCGGTGGTTATGAATTTGGACGACCTGCTTTGCGTTGGCGCCACCGACGGAATTTTGCTTTCGTCCACCATTGGGCGCAACAAGCGGCTCATTCCCGGCGAAGTTGTAAAAGCCATTATTGAGGGAACGGAAAGTTTGTGCGAAGAATTACGTTCACTTGGCGTAAATATTTTTCTTACCGGCGGCGAAACTGCCGATGTGGGCGACCTGGTGCGCACCGTAATTGTGGACAGCACGGTTACTGCGCGCATGAAGCGCAGCGAGGTTATCGACAATAAAAACATTGCGGCGGGCGATGTGATTGTTGGCTTGGCTTCCTACGGGCAAGCCACCTACGAGCGCGAGTACAACGGCGGCATGGGCAGCAACGGGCTTACTTCGGCGCGCCACGATGTTTTTGCAAAATATATTGCCGAGCAATATCCCGAAACTTACGATGCCGCCATTGACCAAAGCGTGGTCTATAGCGGCTCGTGCAAGCTGACGGACAAAACTTCAACGCCGCTTGATGCCGGAAAATTAGTGCTTTCGCCCACACGCACCTACGCGCCGGTGGTGCGCCAAATTTTGGACGAAATGCGTACGGAAATTCACGGCATGGTACACTGCTCCGGTGGCGCGCAAACCAAGGTGCTGCACTTTGTTGACGATGTTCATGTGGTAAAAGACAACCTCTTTCCCGTGCCGCCGCTCTTCGATTTAATTCAAAAAGAAAGCGGCACATCGTGGCAGGAAATGTACAAGGTTTTCAACATGGGGCACCGCATGGAAGTGTACGTGCAGCCTCAGTTTGCCGAGAAAATCATTGCCATTGCAAAAGGCTTCAACATCGATGCGCAAATTGTTGGACGAGTGGATAAGGCCGCGAAAAAAAGTTTGACAATAGTTAGCGAAAAAGGAAAATTTGAATACTAGTTCATCTACCATTTGGTCATTTACCATCTACCAATTGCGCACAAGCCGATGCACGTGGGTAGGCGTATTAAATGGTAAATAGTAAATTTGTAAATAGTAAATTATATTGCGATGTCAGAAAATAGTATCCTCAGCCGCCTCGACGGATTGAAGCATAAATTTGAAGAAATTGGTCAGCAGCTTTCGGACCCCGATGTGATTGCCGATATGAAAAAATATGTGGCGCTCAACAAGGAGTACCGCGACCTGGAGCCCATTGTAAAAGCCTGCGATGAGTACCGCAACATGGTGAGCAACATCGATGCTGCGCGCGATATTTTGGCCAACGAAAAAGATGCCGACATGCGCGAAATGGCAAAGGAAGAGCTGGCTGAACTGGAGGAAAAGCAGCCGAAGTTGGAGGAGGAAATTAAGCTCATGCTTGTGCCTGCCGACCCGCAGGACGGCAAAAATGCAATCCTTGAAATCCGCGCCGGCACAGGCGGTGATGAGGCTTCGATTTTTGCCGGCGACCTTTTTCGCATGTACAGCAAGTTCATCGAAAAGTGCGGTTGGCGCATGGAGGTAACCTCGTTTTCCGAAGGAACGGCGGGCGGTTACAAGGAAATTGTGATGAAGGTTTCGGGCGAAAAAGTGTATGGCGTGCTCAAGTACGAAAGCGGCGTGCACCGCGTGCAGCGCGTGCCGCAAACCGAAACGCAGGGGCGCGTGCACACCTCGGCAGCTTCAGTTGCCGTGCTTCCCGAAGCCGATGAATTTGATGTGGAGGTGAAGGAAAGCGATGTGCGCGTGGATACTTTTTGCGCCTCGGGAAACGGCGGCCAGTCGGTCAATACAACGTACTCGGCGGTGCGCGTGGTGCACATTCCCACGGGCATTATTGTGCAGTGTCAGGACGAAAAATCGCAGCTGAAAAACAAGGCAAAAGCGATGGAAGAGTTGCGCACGCGTATTTACAATATCGAGTACCAAAAGTACATTGACGACATTTCGAGTAAGCGCAAAACAATGGTTTCGGGCGGCGACCGCTCAGCAAAAATTCGCACCTACAACTACCCGCAAAGCCGCATGACCGACCACCGAATTAACTACACCATCTACAACCTTTCCGCCTTTATGGACGGCGATGTGCAGGACGTAATTGACCACCTGCAAATGGCGGAAAATGCGGAAAGATTAAAGGAAAGCGAGCTGTAAGTTACAAGTTTGTAAAGTTCATAAAGGTAAAAGTAGATGAACTTTATAAACTTTATAAACTTTAAAACTTTATGAACACCACACAATTACACCAACAAATTCTCCGTAAAAAATCTTTCCTCTGCGTAGGTTTAGATTCGGAGTTGAAGAAAATTCCCGCGCACTTGAAGTCGGAAAAAAATCCGATTTTTGCCTTCAACAAAGCCATTGTTGACGCTACTGCGCCGTACTCGGTGGCGTACAAACCCAACCTCGCTTTTTACGAGGCCGAGGGCGTTGAAGGTTGGCTTCAGTTAGAAAAAACGGTAGCGTACATTCGCGAAAAGTATCCCGAAATTTTTATCATTGCCGATGCCAAGCGCGGCGATATTGGCAATACCTCAAAGCTGTACGCCGAGGCATTTTTCAAGTCGATGAACCTTGATGCCGTAACGCTTTCGCCCTACATGGGGCGCGATACGGTGCAGCCCTTTTTGGAGTACGAAGACAAGTGGGCGGTGCTGCTTGCGCTTACCTCAAACTCCTCGTCGGCGGACTTTGAGCAGCTGCAGCTGAGCAACGGAAAAAAGTTGTACGAGCAAGTTTTGGAAACCTCAAAAACGTGGGGAAATATAGACAACACCATGTACGTGGTGGGTGCTACTAAAGCCGAAATGCTGCGCGAAATACGACAAATGATCCCCGACCATTTCCTCTTAGTTCACGGTGTAGGCGAGCAGGGCGGCAGCTTAGATGAGGTGGCAAAGTACGGTTTGAACAGCCGTTGCGGCTTGCTGGTAAACTCTTCGCGCGGAGTTATTTTTGCCGATAGCAGCGAAAATTTTGCAAAGGTTGCAGGAGAAAAAGCGCAGGAATTACAGCAGCAAATGGCAAAATATTTGTAGAATTATTTTAAGCGGAACTACAAATTCCGCTTTTTATTTTTCTCTTTCTACAACGTAATCCGCCAAGCTGCACAGCGCAGTTTTTACCTCCGATTCCGGAAAAATATCAAGCGATTTTTTTGCCGCTTCGCAGTAGCTGCGCGTAACTTCATTGGCGTTAGTTATGCCGCCATGCTGCGTTACAAAATCTACAACCTGCTTCACATTGCGAGATTT
>JAITVR010000042.1 GCA_031285695.1 Prevotellaceae bacterium | reverse complement strand
ATCAGCGTTGAGGTCAACGCGCTTTCGGCGCACCGCACCACCGATTTGGTGGCCGATTTGGCCAAAAATGCACACACGCGCGGCGTAAAAGTTTTTATTGCCGCAGCGGGCGGCGCGGCACACCTGCCGGGCGTAGTGGCAGCGCTCACTCCCCTACCCGTGATTGGCGTTCCCATTAAATCTTCAAATTCCATCGATGGTTGGGATTCCATTCTCTCCATACTGCAAATGCCGGCGGGCATTCCCGTGGCCACCGTAGCGCTCAACGGCGCAAAAAATGCCGCCATTCTTGCTGCGCAAATTATTGGCACAGGCGAGCCCGAGGTGCAAAAACAGCTGCTGAAATTCAAAGCCGAAATGGCCGACAAGGTGGTAAAGGCAAATGAGGAAATGCGGAAGAGGTTTTAGGGGGTAGAGGTTAGGGAAGTTAAGCGCATACATAATGTCGAGCCGAAACCCCACATTGCTCGTGCCTCGCTCCTCACAATTACAGTGCCCTTTCAGTTCTTTTGCGTACATTTGTGAAAATTTTTATGCAATGGAATTTATAAAAAGGCATCGCAACATTCTTCCCTTCATTGTGGCTACGCTGCTCATCACGTACATTATGCCGCGAGGGGGAAAGTTTCAGTACGAATTTCAAAAAGGCAAGCTGTGGCAGTACCCCACGCTTTCGGCAGCCTTCGATTTTCCCATTTACAAAAGCGATGAAGAGCTGGCTGCCGAGCGCAAGCAAACCCTTGCCACGCTTACGCCTTTTTATAAGCGCGACAGCAGCGTGCAGCGTGCACAAGTGGCGGAAATCGGCAGCGCATTTCATGCGGCGCTAAGCATAAAAGACAAGCTTAACGAGGCCGAAAAATTTACCGAACATCAGTACAGCTACCTGACAATAGATGTGCTGCGCGAGCTTCAGCGGCGTGTAGATTTTATTTACCGAAAGGGAATTCGCGAGCCAAACTCGGTGGCCGAAGGCTACCTCAACCGCGAGCAGGCTACGCTGATGGTGCAAAGCGGCGCGGTATCGGAGCTAGCGCCAAGCGCCGAAAGTTTTACCCCAAAAAGCGCCTACGCCTACCTTGCCGGCAAGCTGCAACCCTTGTGGGAGGAGAATTCTGCGGAGCAAAAGTTTTTTGAAAAGTTGGAGCTGCAAAGCCTCCTCAAGCCCAACCTTTTGTTTGATGAGCAGCTAACGGCGCAGGCGCGGCAGCAGCGGCTGGCCGACATTGCGCCCACCAAGGGCGTGGTAAATGCAGGGCAGCAAATTGTGGCGCAGGGCGAGGTGGTTAACGCCCACGCGTACCTCATGCTCGCCTCGCTGCGGAAGGAGTACGAGCTGCGCATGGGCTACGCCGGAAGCCTGTGGCTGCTGTTTTTGGCGCAGCTGCTGCTCACGCTGTTTTTTATGGCCACGCTGTACCTTTACATTTACATGCTGGGCGAAAAAAAATCGTACAGCTTCAAGCAAAACAGCTTTCTTATGCTGCTCATGCTCTCGTTTTTTGCGCTTGCGGTGTGGCTCAGCCAAACGGGCATTGCCAGCGTGCACATCATTCCCTTTGCCATTCTTCCCATTTTTGTCAACACCTTTTTCAATGCGCGCTTGGCGCTCGTTACGCACTACCTTACTACCGCGCTCACGGCGTTTATGCTGCCCAACAGCTTCGACTTTTTTCTGCTTACCGGCTTTGCCGGAACCGCAGCCGTATTCAGCATGCGGCACATGTACCAGCGCCGAAAGCTGTACCAAACCATGGCCATTGTATTTGTAAGCTACTGCCTGCTGGCGGTGGTGCTTGCGCTCATTAAGGACGATGGCAACCTTGGCGCGTGGCGCACCTACGCCATGTTTGCCGTCAACGTGGGGCTAATGCTTGCCGCGTACCAGCTCGTTTACCCGTTCGAGAAAATATTTGGTTTTACCTCGGACAATACGCTTTTGGAAATTTCGGACACCAACCACGCGCTGCTGCGCGAGCTGGCCGAAGTTGCTCCCGCCTCATTTCAGCACTCGCTGCAGGTGGCCAACTTGGCCGAGAGCGTTATTCGCGAAGTTGGCGGAAAGCCGCTGCTGGTGCGCGCCGGCGCGCTGTACCACGATGTAGGAAAAATAAACAACCCTTCCTACTTTGTCGAAAATCAAACCACGAGCTACTCGCCGCACCAGCAGCTACAGCCCGAGCAAAGCGCCACCATCATTGTGCAGCACGTAGCCGACGGCATTGCCATAGCGCGCAAGCACCGCCTGCCCGAGGTTATTGTAAACTTTATACGCACCCACCACGGCCTATCGCTAGTGCGCTACTTCTATAGGCAGTACATGGAAAAGCACCCCGAAGCTACCGATTGCTCTGCCTTTCAGTACCCGGGGCCCAACCCCGGCAGCAAGGAGCAGGGCGTGCTCATGATGGCCGATGCGGTAGAGGCCGCCTCGCGCACCCTCTCGGACTACACGCCCCACACCATTGACGAGCTGGTGGAAAACGTAGTAAACTCACAGCTCAACGGAAAAATGTTGGACAACACCGACCTTACCATGAACGACATCAGCACCGCCAAAGCCATTTTCAAAAAGAAGCTGCAAAACATTTACCACGACAGAGCAGGAGCAAAGCTGTAGTGATTAGAGGTTAGTGATTAGTGCCAAACTCTTACAGAATTATTAGCGATAAAAAAGAGGTTGCTATTTAAATAGCAACCTCTTTTTTATCCCATTAATGCTTTCCACGCTACCTTTTATTCAAAAATTCCTTCACGACTGCCTTATACTCGCTATCCAACATGCTGCTGCGTTCACTTTTGTCGTAAATATCCACCAAAATAAAAACCTGGTTGCACTCCTGCACCAACAGGTCGTAGGTAATAATGCGTGCGCCGCCTCTTTTTCCCGCTCCTTTAGAGGCTATCGCCACGCGAACCTTGCGAAATCGTCCGCCTAAATCTACTCCCGCTTTCGGATTTTGTATGAGTTGTGCTTCAAACTCCTTGAGGTCGCTGCTAAGCGATGGGTATTTTTTCTTGAGCCGCTTGTACGAGCGCTCAAATGTTGTCGTGGGAATAAAGGAGGTCATTTACTCAGCTAACAAATCGTCCAATGTTTTGTAGCCGTTTGTACCGTTTATCACAATGTCGGCTGCCATGTCACTAGCCTCGCTCAAGGCCTCTTTGAGTTGTGCTCGCTTTAACTTTTTTCTCCGCTCTCCGTCCTCCTGCATTTTCACAAAAGGCAGCGTTTGGCAGTAGTTCAAAAAGGCAAGCGAAGATTTGCTGCGAGTATCTACGGTAATGGTGGTCATAGCTTCTTTTTTTGCAAAGGTAAAAATAAAATGACACTAAGCAAAACACTCACGTTCAGACAAGGTACTTACCTTTTTTCATTGCCATTGGTTGAATGAAAACGCCCTTTGCTCATGAGCGAAAGCACTTTGTAGGCCTTAAATGGGGTCTCGCTTCGGAGCGCGAGTGCATTTCACCCCTGCAAAATGGTGTCGCTTTGGAGCGCGAGTACATTGCAGGGCTGCAAAATGGTGTCGCTCGGGAGCGAAAGGGCATTTCAAGGGTGAAAAACGGTG
>JAITVR010000246.1 GCA_031285695.1 Prevotellaceae bacterium | reverse complement strand
GGGTAGGTCATTTCGTCCTGAATTTTTTTGGCAACCTCAGCCGATATTTTTTCGGCATCTTGGTCGCTAACCTTGTCGCTGCCTACAATTACGCGCAACTCACGACCGGCCTGTATGGCGTAAGTTTTTACCACGCCCGGGTACGATAGCGCAAGGTCTTCCAAATCTTTCAAGCGCTTGAGGTACGAATCCACCACCTCGCGGCGAGCGCCGGGGCGTGCGCCCGAAATGGCGTCGCACACCTGCACAATGGGCGATATGATGGAGTTCATTTCTACCTCCTCGTGGTGCGCACCAATAGCGTTGCAAATTTCGGGTTTTTCCTTGTACTTTTCGGCCAAGCGCATGCCAAGTATAGCGTGCGGAAGCTCGGGGTCTTCGGTGGAAACTTTGCCTATATCGTGCAGCAGACCTGCGCGCTTAGCAAGCTTTGCGTTTAAGCCCAGCTCAGTTGCCATAATGGAGCTGAGGTTGGCAACTTCGCGCGCGTGCTGTAGCAAGTTTTGTCCGTACGATGAGCGGTAGCGCATGGCGCCAATCAGCTTTATCAGCTCGGGGTGCAGGCCGTGCACGCCCATATCAATGGTGGTGCGCTTGCCCGTTTCTACAATTTCTTCCTCTACCTGTGTGGTAACTTTTGCCACAATTTCTTCAATGCGCGCAGGGTGAATGCGGCCATCGGCTACGAGCTGGTGCAGCGAGAGGCGCGCAATTTCACGGCGCACCGGGTCAAAGCCCGAAATGAGAATGGATTCGGGCGTATCGTCCACCACAATTTCCATGCCGGTGGCGGCTTCGAGCGCGCGAATGTTGCGCCCTTCGCGGCCAATAATTCTGCCCTTTACTTCATCGCTTTCTATATGAAAAACGGTAACCGAATTTTCAACGGCAGCTTCGGTGGGCACGCGCTGTATGGTTTGCAGCACAATGCGTTTTGCCTCCTTGCTTGCCGTCATTTTTGCCTCGTCCATGGCCTCGTTAATGTACGACATGGCTTGCGTGCGCGCTTCGGCCTTCATGTTTTCCATGAGCACATTTTTGGCGTCCTCGGCGCTCATGTTGGCTATGGTTTCCAACTTTTCGTTTTGCTGGCGGCGAATTTTATCTAAATCCTCCATGCGTGCCTTGGCGGCTTCCTGCTGCTGCGTAAGGCTTTCGCGCTGCGTGTCGAGCTCGGCCTTGCGGCGCGAATTTTCTTCTATGCGCTGGTTGAGCGTGCTTTCCTTTTGCTGAATGCGGCTTTCGGCCTGCACCATTTTGCTGTTGCGCTCGTTAATGTTGCGCTCGTGCTCCAGCTTTAGCTCCTGAAATTTTTCTTTTGCCTGTAGCATTTTTTCCTTCTTCAGCAGCTCGGCTTCCTGCTCGGCTGCCTCCAAAACGCTGCTGCGCTTGCGCTTGGTAACGGTATTTACGGTAAAAAAGGAGAGTAGCGCGCCGGCTATGGCTGCGCCTACAAAGATGAGTACGGTGGTAAGTGTTGTTGTCATGTTGTGAAATATATTTTAGGTTAATCGAACAAAGATTTAAAGAACAAAGACATCAAGACGCACGGAATTTTTCCTTGCTCTTTTCATCTTTATGTCTTTAGTCTATAAAAAAACACAAGCCTTCAATATAAGGTTTGACGAAAACCCAAACTAAAAATGTATGGAGCTAAGCGATAAGGTCGAACGTCCAACGCCCCGCCGTGGCGGAGACCCCGAAGGGATTAAGGCCTGTTCTTGGGTTATCGGTGTTTTTGCCCCAATGGTAAAGATGTTAGTTTTCGCAAAGTGTGTACTGAAAGCTTGTGCGATGCCAAATGTCTATGTAAAGAACGTTACGAGTGTATCCGAAAAAAATTACCTTTCCACCACGTAGTCGAGGTACTCCGATAGCTTTTTATCCAAGTCGCGCATGCCGCGCACGGCCAACTCAAGGTCTTGGTCGGCTTCGCTCTCCACCACCTTTAGGGCAAAAAACATGCAGGCCATCGAAAGCCAGTCCTGCACATCTTTATCGCCGTGGCGCTGCTTAAAGCTGAGCACCTTTTCGTTGATAAACTTCACGGCGCGGCGCATTTTTTCCTCGTCATTTCTATCCACCTTTAGCGGATAGTAGCGCTCGGCAATGTTTACCCGTATTGAGAGTTTTTCGTCCATGAAAAAAAAGCTGCTTTTACTTACTTAAAAGCGTGATACACTTGTCAATCTCTCGCACAATTTTGCCAATTTTTTCTTTTGCCTCACTTGTGCCGCCGCTGGCGGTGGCAAAGGCTTGAGTAACCAGCAAACTCTTGTTTTTGCTCTCCAGCTCCGCCATTTTTTTATCCTGCTCACCCTTCAACTCCACCAAACGAGCCTTGTCTGTTTGCGCTTTATCGCGCTCCACGCGTGCCTTTTCGTACAGCGAAACCAGCTGCTCGAACTTATCGCCAAGACCACGTACAACCTCGTTAACCTCTGCGCTCATGGGGTGTTTTTTACAAAAAAATAGTGAAACTGAAAACTACCTTACAAAGGTAGCAAAATTTGCTGTAACTTCAGCTAACGCTTCAACTTTTTTTTGCAAAACAATGCTAATTAGGCGCATAAACGCCAAAAAATGGCTACTTTTGCAGGTACCAATTACCTGTTTCCAGAGACCAGTTACCAGTTACCAAATTTCATTATGTTTCGCACCCTCTTCTTTCACATAAAGCACTACTTTCTGCTTCCTCTTTTCTGTCTTTTGATAACTGATAGCTGGTCGCTGGCCGCTGAGTACGATGCGCCCATGCGCATACCGCTGTCGCTGTCGGCAAATTTTGCCGAGCTGCGCGGAAATCATCTGCATTCGGGGGTTGATTTTCGCACCGAGGGCAAGGAGGGCGAGCCGGTGTACGCCATTGCCGATGGCTATATTCAGCGCATGGTCATTCGCCCCGATGGGTACGGAAAGGCGCTGTACCTGCTGCATGCCAACGGCGAAATGTCGGTGTACGCGCACCTGCGCAGCTTTGCGCCAGCCGTTGCGGAGTGGGCAAAAGACAAGCAGTACGCTCGCAAAAATTTTTACCTGGACACAGAGTTGGAGTCAACTATTTTTCCTGTTGCAAAAGGTGATTTGATAGGTTTTTCGGGCAACAGCGGCGGCTCGTTTGGTCCGCATTTGCACTTTGAAATTCGCGACCAGCGCCAGTGGCCGCTCAACATTATGCAAAACGGCACGTATAAAATTGCCGACAAAACGCCGCCTGTGGCCTACCATTTGAGCGTTTACAAATTCGATACGGTGCAAAATATTGCGCTGCCGAGGGAGGAAAATAGCTACG
>JAITVR010000056.1 GCA_031285695.1 Prevotellaceae bacterium | reverse complement strand
CTCCTTGTGCCCCCAACGCCAGTTACAGTGCCGAATGCGGAAGCCGTTGCTCTGCAAAAAATCTTGCGCTGCCGCTTCGCCCAGCGCACCAAAATCAACGCTATTCATAAGCTTATTTTTACTACTTTTGCGCTCAAATTTACAAAAAAATGTTTCAGCTTTTCACAAAAAAATATCAGCACGTTTTTTTTGACCTTGATAGAACGCTTTGGGATTTTGAAAAAAATTCGGAGCAAACGCTACGCGAAATGTATGAGCAGTATTCACTTTTAAGCTTGCAATTTGTTGATATTCAAGAGTTTATAAGAATTTATAAGCGAATAAATGAGCTGATGTGGAGCGAGTACCACCGAGGAAATATTACGAAGGAGCAGCTGCGCCACCAACGTTTTTACCAAACGCTGAAGGCGAAAAATATTGACAACAGCGACCTGGCCGATAAGCTCGATGCGCAGTACATTTCCGAAAGTCCAAAAAAAACTGTGCTGATGCCGCAGGCGCGCGAAACGCTGGAGTATTTGAAGCAAAAAAATTACCACCTGCACATCATTACCAATGGCTTTAACGAGGTGCAGTTTGTGAAGCTGCGCAGCTGCGCGATTGATAATTTTTTTGACAGCGTTACCACCTCCGAAGCTGCGTGCAGCCAAAAGCCCAATGCGCGAATTTTTGAGTACGCCATGCAGCCGCTGCATACGCAAAAGTCAAGCTGCATAATGGTTGGCGATGATTGGGAGAACGATATTGTGGGCGCGAAAAACTTTGGTTGTGCGCAGGTTTTTTACAATCCAGAAAGAAAAAAAGCAGGCACATTTACACCTACAAAAGAGGTGAAAAATTTAGCGGAGCTGAAGAGTTTTTTGTAGCAAAACTATTTGTCATTGCGGGCTTGACCCGCAATCTCTTGATTAGGAGATTCCGCATCAAGTGCGGAATGACAACTGCTACTTTACAAAGTTTTGTATCAGCATTTCGGTTTCGGCAATGGCTTTTTGCAAATCGTCGTTTACCACAATTTTGTCGAAATATTTGGCAAATGAAAGCTCCAATTCGGCCTTGGCAACGCGCTCATCAATTACTTCCGGAGCATCTGTGCTTCTGGCAATGAGCCGGTTGCGCAGCTCCTCCACCGAAGGCGGCATGATGAAAATGAGCAGCGCGCGCTCGCCAAATATTTTTTTGAGGCTGATGCCACCGTGCACATCAACATCGAAAACTACGTGCTTGCCTTCGGCCCAAATGCGCTCGGGTTCGCTCTTCGGCGTGCCGTAATATTTCCCTGCGTACACCTCTTCCCACTCCACAAATTCATCGGCTTTGATGCGCGTGCGAAATTCGTCTGCCGACAAAAAGTAGTAATCTTTTCCGTTGACTTCATTCCCACGCGGCGCGCGGCTTGTAGCCGAAATGGAAAACTCCAAATTCGGCATGGTGGTTAGCAAATGCTTGACGATGGTGGTTTTTCCCGAGCCCGATGGCGCGGAAAATATGATGACTTTACCTGACATTTACAAGACGTTTAAAAGTTGCTCTTTGATTTTTTCCAGCTCATCTTTCATGTTTACCACTATGCGCTGCATGTTGCTGTCATTGGCTTTGCTGCCAAGCGTGTTGATTTCGCGACCCATTTCTTGCGCAATAAAACCGAGCTTTCGTCCTGCGTTTTCCTCTCCGTTTGCGGTTTGCGAAAATAGCGCGCAGTGGCTGCGCAGGCGCGTTTTTTCTTCGGTAACGTCCAACTTTTCTAGGTAGTAAATTAGCTCCTGCTCAAAGCGATTTTTATCAATATTTGAAGTTGCTGCTACTTCATTTAAAGCGTTTTGCAAACGCTCTTTGGTGGTTTCAATGCGCTTTTTTTCAAATGGTTCAACCTGCGCAAGCAGCTGAAGAATCAGCTCCACGCGATGCAAAATATCGGCCATGATGGTGGCGCCTTCGCGCTTGCGAAATTCGGTAAATGCCTGCACCGATTTTTCCACGCAGCTCAGCACGCAACTTTTTTCCTCCTCCGAAACTTCGTTTTTTCCGGTACCCACAACTTCGGGTAGGCGCAAAATTTCGCCTATAGAAAATGCTTCGTTCAGCTCCGCGCTCAACTTTTTTAGCTGCGCGTAGTACGCCTTAAACATTTCCTCGTTAATGCTTGAAACCGTTGCTGCGCTTTGGTTTTCGGTAAAAATAAAAACGTCCACCTTGCCGCGCTGCAGCACGCTTAGCGCGCGACGAATTTCGGGTTCAAGCTCGCGATACTGCGATGGAATTTTGATGTTCAAATCGAGCTGCTTGCCGTTTACCGAGCGCAGTTCGACTGCAATTTTTTTGTCGCCACAAGCCGCTTCAGCGCGCCCGTAGCCTGTCATGGATTGGGATTTCATAAAAATTTATTGGTGCTCTTTTCTTAGCAAATCATTTACAGTTTTCACGGGGTTAAAGGTGATGAGCGGCACCTCCACAAACACCGTTGTCCAGTCGCTCATGGCGCCGTTCCACAGCCCGGGCAGCTCCTGCGCCTTCAACTCTTTTCCGTCCTTACTTTTTACGGAAATGAAGCCTGTTGCGGGGTCGCGGAATTTTTTCAGGTCATATTTTTTTCCATTTCTGTCCACAAACGAGCAAACCAAATCCACCGGATTGAAGTGCGTGGCGCTGTCGAAGGCAGTTTTGGTATGCGCATCGTTGAGGTTGAGCTGCGAACTTTCGGCAATTTGCAGCGAGGCCGAACCGTCGGGATTGACCGCCACAAACGGGCCGCCGCCGGGCTCGCCCACGTTTTTTACCATGCCGCACACGCGAATGGGGCGGTTGAGCTTGCTGCGCAAATATTCAACTTTATTTGTTTCCCAACTTTTTGGAAAAATAAACGACAATTCGTTTTCAAAAAACGATTGAATTTCGCTGAGCTTTGCCTCGCTCGGATTATTTTCAACGGCTGCCGCGTACTCAAAAATTTTGCTGCGCAGCTGTAAAAGCAAACCTGCCAAAACCTTTTTATAGCGCACAGTTTCAGCCTTGTAGGCATCGGGCGCCACGTTGTCAATGTTTTTTACAAACACAATATCGGCGTGCTGCTCGTCCAAGTTTTCGATGAGCGCGCCGTGCCCGCCCGGGCGAAAAAGCATGCTGCCATCGGCGTTGCGAAAGGGCGCGTTGCCGGCGTCAACGGCAAGCGTGTCGGTGCTTTTCTTTTGCTCCGAAAAAGAAATTTTGTACTGAACGTTGTACTTTTTTTCGTACTCGGGCTGCACTTTTTTTACCAAATCTTCAAACAAAATTCGATGCTCCGGCGAAACTGTAAAGTGCAGCTGCGCTACGTTGTTTTTGTCTTTTGCGTAAAGCGCGGCTTCTACCAAATGCTCTTCCATAGCGGTGCGCACGCCATCTTTGTACGTGTGAAATTTTAGCAAACCTTTTGGCAACGCGCCGTAGTTCATGCCGTTTTTGCCAAGCAAAGTTTGCAAAATTGGCAAACGCAAATTTTCTATAACTGCTTGATTGTCAAATGGTTGCAAGTTTAATAAAGATTTCAAATCTTCGTAAAACGCAAATTTTTGTAG
>JAITVR010000189.1 GCA_031285695.1 Prevotellaceae bacterium | reverse complement strand
GCAGTGGGTGTGTAGTCGCATATCGCATGTCGTGTGTCGCTTCTTTTAATTTTTAATTGTCCACTCTCCACTGCCAATGGCTTGAGATTGCTTCGCTAAACCCGCTCGCAATGACGGTGGGTTGCGGTGGGCGCTCTCCATTTTCAATTCTCCACTCTCCATTAGTTTCGGAATACCAGCCCCTCGCCAAAGTAGTCCACTATCACCTCTTTTTCTTTGTTGATGGTGCCGGCGAGCAGCTGTTTTGCCAGCTCGTTTACCAGCTCTTTTTGCAGCACGCGCTTTACGGGGCGGGCGCCGAAAATGGGGTCGTAGCCCTGCTCCACCACCCAGCTGAGGGCGTAGCCGGTGAGCGATATGCGCACGCTGCTGCCGGCCAGCATGGCTTGAATTTGCTTGAGCTGTAGGCCTACAATTTTTTCCACGTCCTGCTTGGTGAGCGGGGCAAACATCAGTATTTCGTCCACGCGGTTGAGGAATTCGGGGCGAATGGTTTGCTTGAGCAGCTCCAGCACCTCAAACTTTGTTCGCTCCAGCACCTTGTCGCGGTTGGCCTCGTTCATCTTCTCCAAATTGTCCATTATGATGTTGGAGCCTGCGTTGGAGGTCATGATGATGATGGTGTTTTTGAAGTTGACGGTGCGCCCCTTGTTGTCGGTGAGCCTACCATCGTCGAGCACCTGTAGCAGGGTGTTGAATACGTCGGGGTGCGCCTTTTCAATTTCGTCTAAAAGTACAACGGAGTAGGGCTTGCGGCGCACGGCTTCGGTCAATTGCCCGCCCTCATCATACCCCACGTAGCCCGGAGGCGCGCCAATGAGCCGCGATACGGAGTGCCGCTCTTGGTACTCGCTCATGTCAATGCGGGTCATCATGTTTTCATCGTCAAACAGGAATTCGGCGAGGGCTTTGGCCAGCTCGGTTTTTCCTACGCCCGTTGTTCCCAAAAATATGAAGGAGCCTATGGGGCGCTTTTCGTCCTGCAGGCCTGCGCGGCTGCGGCGCACGGCGTTGGCCACGGCTTCTATGGCTTCGTTTTGCCCCACTACGCGCTGGTGCAATTCGTCCTCTAAGTGCAGCAGCTTTTCGCGCTCGCTTTGCAGCATTTTGGTAACGGGAATGCCGGTCCACTTGGCCACTACCTCGGCTATATCTTCGGGCGTTACCTCCTCGTTTACTAAGGTAAATTCGCTTTGGCGCTCCTCCTTCAGCTTGCTCAGCTTTTCGATTTCGGCTTCGGCTTCGCGAATTTTTCCGTAGCGCAGCTCGGCCACCAATCCGTAGTTGCCCTGCCGCTCGGCGGTTTCGGCCTGCTGCTTGTACTCCTCTATTTGCAGGCGATTTTTTTGAATGCTGTCAATCACATCTTTTTCCTGCTGCCACTGCCCGTTGAGCCTGTCGCGCTGCTCGGCGAGGTTGGCAATTTCGCGGCTCAGCTCCTCCACTTTTTTCGTGTCGCCCTCGCGCTTGATAGCCTCGCGCTCAATTTCGAGCTGGCGCAATTTTCTATTTAAGGCATCAATGCTTTCGGGCACGGAGTTCATTTCCAAGCGTAGCTTGCTTGCCGCCTCGTCTATTAAGTCAATGGCCTTATCGGGCAAAAAGCGCGCGGTGATGTAGCGGTGGCTTAGCTCCACGGCCGAGATGATGGCATCGTCCTTAATGCGTACCTTGTGGTGCGTTTCGTAGCGCTCCTTCAGTCCGCGAAGGATTGAAATGGCGTCTTCGGGCGTGGGTTCGTCCACCACCACGGTTTGGAAGCGGCGCTCCAATGCCTTATCTTTTTCAAAATACTTTTGGTACTCGTCCAAGGTTGTGGCACCCACGGCGCGCAAATCGCCACGGGCAAGGGCGGGCTTCAAAATGTTGGCGGCGTCCATGGCGCCATCGCTTTTGCCGGCACCAACGAGCGTGTGAATTTCATCTATAAAAAGAATGATGCTTCCGTTGGATTTTACCACCTCGTTCACTACGGATTTCAGCCGCTCCTCGAACTCGCCCTTGTACTTTGCGCCGGCAATGAGCGCGCCCATATCGAGCGAGTAAATGAGCTTTGATTTGAGGTTTTCGGGCACATCGCCGCTCACAATGCGGTGGGCAATGCCCTCGGCAATGGCGGTTTTGCCCACGCCGGGCTCGCCAATGAGTATGGGGTTGTTCTTCGTTCTACGCGAAAGAATTTGCAGCACGCGGCGTATCTCGTCATCGCGCCCAATTACGGGGTCGAGCTTGCCGGTGCGCGCTTGCTCATTGAGGTTTATGGCAAAGCGGTTGAGCGCGTTGTAGGTGTCCTCGGCGGTTTGGCTGTTGACTTTGGCACCCTTGCGCAGGTCGGCAATGGCGGCGCGCAAATCTTTTTCGTTCACGCCGTTTTCCTTGAGCAGCTTTGCGGCACCACCGCCTGCGGCAAGTATGCCAAGCAAAAGATGCTCTACGGCCACAAACTCATCGCCCATTTCTTTGGCAATGTTTTGCGCCTTTTGCACGGCGGCGTTGGCCTCGTTGCTTAGGTAGGGGTTGCCGCCGCTCACCTTGGGGTAGGTGGCTATTTGCTTATCTACGGCGGCTTGTAGCGCGGCAATGTTTACGCCCAATTTACTTAAAAGAAATCCGGTAACGCTCTCGGCGTCCACCAGCGCGGCCTTGAGCAGGTGCGCCGTTTCAATGGCCTGCTGTCCGTAGCCCTGCGCAATGGTAATGGCCTGCTGCACCACCTCCTGCGCCTTGATGGTAAAGATGTTTAGGTTCATAACAATGAATGTTGAATTGTTGAATTGCTTTTTGTTGAACTGCTGAGAAGAGAAGGAAGTTTAAGAAGATTTATTCTTAAACTTTCTTCTCTCCGCATTCTTTTCCGTTCAACTTTTTTGCCAAAACAAAAAAGCGTGACAAAATGGCAGACCGAGGAGCCTTTTACTAAAGAATTACTGACAACACACTTATAGATTTGTTCAACCTTGTCCGTTATTCAAATATTAATTGTTTTTTTGTTTAACACTATTAGTTGAACAAATATAAAGATTAATATTTGTTCAATACAATCTGTTAAGTAAATATTGTGTATTAGATTTGTTCAACAGATTGGGTTAATCAAAGATAAAAATTAGATTTGCTCAACACTACCGGTTGAGCAAAAAACTGGCATTTGAAATGCCGCTTAACAGTTTTTTTTACCTCTTCAGCCCGTACTTTTCCTTCAACTCCTGCTGTTCTTCATCGCTCAGCGAGACGTAGTATTTTTTCCAACCCGGGCAAAACCCGATGTGCCACCGCCAAAAGCGAGCGGCAAGGGATTTCGGATTTTTGTCGTACTTAGCCCGCATGGGGCAGGTTTCGCAGGCGTGTTGTTGCATAGTTTTTATCTTTTTTTGAAGCACATCGAATTTTCAAGAGCTACCCTAACTCCTCATAAAACGCACACCTTCCGCTCAGCTCTGCCAAGTATTTTTGCTGCATTTGCTGCAGCTGCTGCACGCGGCCGGTGGAGTAAAAGCTGTAGTGAGCCGGCTCGCTGCTGCTGTTGAGTAAGCTGCTTTGCTCAAGCAGCCGCTTGGCTTGCGCCGCCACAGCCGGCGCCGGGTTAATGATGTCCATTTTGCCCTGCACAATTTCCTCAATCGTTTTTTGCAAAAAAGGGTAGTGCGTGCAGCCCAGCACCAGCTGGTCAACGCCGTCGGCAAGCATGGGGAGCAGGTACTTTTGCAGCAGCAGCAAGGCTTCGGGCGAATCCTCCCTGCCTGCCTGCACCAGCTCCACCAAGCCGTTGCCCGCCACAGGGTACATTTTTACCTCGGTGGCGTAGCGCGCCTTCGTTTCGTTGAATAGGCGCCCCTTTAGCGTTCCGGCGGTGGCCAGTATGCCAATGCTGCGCGTTTTGCTGTGCTCGGCGGCGGGCTTTACGGCGGGCTCCATGCCCACAAAGGGTATGTGCGGAAAGCGGCGGCGCAGCTCGTCAATGGCGGCGGCGGTGGCGGTGTTGCACGCCATTACCACCATTTTGCACTCCTTTTCGCGCAGCAAAAAGCTGACCATGCTGAGCGACAGCTCTCGCACCTCCTGCGCCGAGCGCGAGCCGTAGGGGCAGTGCGCCGCATCGGCTAAGTAGCACACGTGCTCGTGCGGCAGCAGCGCGGCCACTTCCTTGAGTACCGAAAGCCCGCCAACGCCGGAGTCGAAGATGCCTATGGGATTTGAGTTCATAAAGTTTATAAAGTTGCAAGTTTGTAAAGTAAGGCGGGAGCAAATTTATTAAGTATTTGGCACGAAACCAAAATACTTTCTAACTTTACGAACTTTATAAACTTTACAAACTTTATAAACTTTATGAACTTATTTTACACCCCCGACATTGCCGGCGAAGCTTATACGCTGAGCGAGGAAGAATCCAAGCACTGCGTGCGGGTGCTGCGGCTCGCAGCGGGCGATACTATTTACCTCATTGACGGGCACGGAGGCCTGTACACCGCCGCCATTACCGCTGCGCACGACAAGCGCTGCGAGGTGCGCGTAACCCAAGTGCAGCGCGAGTACGGCAAGCGAAATTACCATTTGCATATCGCTATTGCCCCTACCAAAAACGTGGAGCGCTACGAGTGGTTTCTCGAAAAAATTACAGAGATAGGTGTTGATGAAATCACTCCTTTGCTTTGCGAACACTCCGAAAGAAAGGTTGTGAAAGACGAGCGTTCGGAAAAGGTAGTAACCTCGGCCGTAAAGCAGTCGCTCAAGGCCTACCACCCACGGCTGAACGCCATGACGGATTTTCGGCAGCTGGTTACCCAACCCTTCGATGGCGTAAAGTGCATTGCCCACTGCGCCGATGCGCCAAAAATTCTTTTGAAGAACGCCGTGAAAGCAGGAGAAAATGTGTTGGTGCTCATTGGTCCCGAGGGCGATTTTTCGCCCAAAGAAGTAGCGCTGGCCAAGCAGCACGGCTTCATCGAAGTCAGCCTCGGCAGCAGCCGCCTGCGCACCGAAACGGCGGGAGTAACCGCTTGCGTAGTGGTTGCTGTGATGAATGATAAAGAGATAAAAGGATAAAACGATAAAATTTTCACGAAGCTATCACTTTCGCCCATTGTCATGCTGAACTTGTCGAAGCATCTCTCATTAGTGGTAACGTGTCATCATAGCATTAACTTGATATGCTTCACTTCGTTCAGTGTGACAAATAGCAAGCACAAGCAATGAATTCCGTTCATTTTACTACCTTTGCACCCCTAATGAAACCTTTTGACCTCATAATTGTAGGAGCGGGTGCGGCGGGCGTGGTGGCGGCGGGGCGCGCGGCCTCGCTCGGTGCCGAGGTGCTGCTGCTCGAAAAAATGGAAAAGCCCCTGCGCAAGCTGCGCATCAGCGGCAAGGGGCGCGGCAACATTACCAACACCAAACCGCTCGAAGAATTTCTCCAAAAAGTGTATCCCAAGGCCGATTTTCTTCGCCCTGCGTTTGCGCAGCTGTTCAATAAGGAGCTGATTGCGCTCGTAAATAAGGCGGGAGTTCCTACCACGGTAGAGCGCGGCGAGCGCGTTTTTCCCACCAGCCAAAAAGCGTGGGACGTAGCCGAAGGCCTGCAAAAGTGGGCAAGGAAAAATGACGCCGAAACGCTTTGCAGCGCAAAAGTTACGGCGGTAAATCGCACGGAGGACAGACTTTTTGAGGTGGAATTTGAGCACAACGGCAGCGAATACGCCGAAAAAAGCCGCGCTGTGCTCATCGCCACCGGCGGCGCATCGTACCCCGCCACCGGCTCCACCGGCGATGGCTATGCGTTGGCAAAAAAGTTGGGGCACACCATTGTTCCCATTCGCCCATCGCTGGTGCCTATTGAGGTGGAGGGATTTGACCGCTACCGCTTCAGTGACCTTACCATGCGCAACGTGCGCCTAAGCGTGCACGCCAACGGCGAAAAAATTGACGAGGAATTTGGCGAGCTAATGCTGACCGATTTCGGAGTTTCGGGTGCCATTACGCTGCGCATGAGCCGCAACATTGTTGATGCGCTGCGCGAAAAGAAAAAGGTAGAATTGTTGCTGGACTGGAAGCCTGCGCTAAGCGAAATTCAGCTGCGCAACCGCCTTGAGCGCGAGCTGCAAAACACGGAGGTGCAAACCGCCGGCGAGCTGCTGCGCAAGCTAATGCCAAGTCCGCTCATCAGCTTTTTTGCCGAAAAGGCAGGCGTGCAGGTGCGCGCAAAAGTTGCAGAAAGCGATAAGGAAAAAATTGTAAAAACGCTGAAATGCTGCCGGCTTGTGGCCTGCGGCTACCGTCCGTTTACCGAGGCCATTGTTACAGCGGGCGGCGTTTCGCTTAGCGAGGTGGACGAAAACACCCTGCAAAGCAAATTAGTACCAAACTTGTACTTTGCCGGCGAGCTGCTCGACTTGGACGCCGATACCGGCGGCTACAACCTGCAAATTGCTTTTTCAACAGGCTGGCTGGCGGGAGGGCAGGTGGCGAGGTAGGCCGAATTTTGAATTAAAAATTAAAAATTAAGAATTAAAAGAGGGGAAGCCATTTTTCATACATGCAGTACCATTCCCCTTACCTGCAAAGTCGTTCCCCCGCGTTGCAGTACCGTTCCCCTCACTTGCAAAGTCATTCCCCCGCGTTGCAGTAAAGTTCCCTTCGTTTGCAAAGTCATTCCCCCGCCTTACAGAACCGCTCCCCTATGTTGCAAAGTCATTCCCTCGCGTTGCAGTATCGTTCCCCTGCGTTGCACTACC
>JAITVR010000151.1 GCA_031285695.1 Prevotellaceae bacterium | reverse complement strand
CACGTTGTCAATATTTTTTACAAACACAATATCGGCGTGCTGCTCGTCCAAGTTTTCGATGAGCGCACCGTGCCCGCCAGGGCGAAAAAGCATGCTGCCATCGGCGTTGCGAAAGGGCGCGTTGCCGGCGTCAACAGCAAGCGTGTCGGTGCTTTTCTTTTGCTCCGAAAAAGAAATTTTGTACTGCACGCCATACTTTTTTTCGTACTCGGGCTGCACTTTTTTTACCAAATTTTCGAACAAAACTCTATGCTCCGGCGAAACTGTGAAGTGCAGCTGCGCCACGCCGTTTTTGTCTTTTGCGTAAAGCGCGGCCTCCACCAAATGCTCCTCCATGGCCGTGCGCGCGCCATCTTCGTACTTGTGAAATTTTAGCAAACCCTTGGGCAACGCGCCGTAGCTCATGCCGTTTTTGCCCAGCAAAGTTTGTAAAATTGGCAAATATAAACCTTCTGCAACTATTTGATTGTCAAGTAGTTGCGAGTTTAATAAGAGTTTCAAATCTTCGTAAAAAGCAAATTTTGGTAGCTGCTCAAAAAATTCTTTTACGGGTTTCATCGCCTTGCTGTCGAGGTCTAACTTTTCGCCTTTGGCTAAAATTTCTTCGGCCTCAAAAAGCGACTTGAACATGCGCGAAGCTGCGCCCGAGGCGGGTGTGAACTTGAGCAGCGTGCCCTCAAATTTGTCGAAAATAGCAACCAGCGCGTCCAACTTTTTTTCGTCGGGACGAATAATTCCCTTGGGCGGCGTGGCGGGATTTACCACCTTCAAAAACGGAAATCCTTTTTTAAAATTTTCGATTTGCTGCTCGGCTTCGCCTTGCGAAATGCCCAACGATTGCAGCTGCTTGAGGTCGGTTGAGGTGAACATGGCGTGGTTTTTTGGTTGGCAAAAAGTGTAATCTACAAATCTACCATTTTTTGCTGAAAGGACAAAACTGAGAATTTATCCAGCTATTTCGTCCAACTCTAACCAGCGCAACTCTTTGTTGGATAAAACATTAACTATTTCGCCTATGCGCTGCGATTTTTGCATTAATTCGTCGGGCGAAAGTGCGCCGGAGTTGAGCGCAGCCTCGATTTCGGCTTTTTCTTTTTCCAGCATTTCTATTTCGGCGGGAAGATTTTCGTACTCGCGCTTTTCGGAAAAAGTAAGCTTGCGTTTTGCGGTAGCATTTTCATTTTTTTTAGGCTCTGCAACTTGCTTTTCCTCGCGCGCTTGCTCGGCGCGCAGCTGGCGGTCTTGCTCAATTTTGTAGTCGCGGTAATCGGTGTACGTGCCGGGGAAATCTTTGATTTTTCCTACGTCTTCAAACACAAAAAGGTGGTCAACAATTTTGTCCATAAAGTAGCGGTCGTGCGACACAATCATCACGCAGCCCTCGAATCCCTTGAGGTACTCTTCGAGCACGGCCATGGTCATTAAATCCAAGTCGTTGGTGGGTTCGTCGAGGATTAAAAAGTTGGGCTGGCGCATGAGAATGCTGAGCAAATACAGCCTGCGCCGCTCGCCGCCGCTGAGCTTGCGCACCAAGGTTTGCTGCGCTGCTGGCGGAAATAAAAAGTAGTTGAGAAACTGCGAGGCGGAAAGATTTTTGCCGTCGCCCATTTTCACGTACTCGGCTATATCGCGCGCCACGTCTATCACGCGCTTGTCTTCGCCCACGGTAATTCCCTCCTGCCGGTAGTAGCCAATTACCACCGTTTCGCCGTAGCTTACGTGGCCGCTGTCGGGTGGAATATTTCCGGTCAAAAGGTTGAGCAAGGTGGTTTTTCCGGTGCCGTTTTTGCCAATAATTCCCACCTTTTCGCCGCGCACAAACTCGTAGGTAAACTTGTTGATGTACTGAATTTCGTCAAACGATTTGCAAATATTTTTTGCCTCAATAATTTTTTTGCCCAAGCGCGCGGATTGCACGTTAATTTCCAGCTGCCCGTCCTGCCGTTTTGCGTGCGCCCTGTCCTTTACATCGTCAAAGGCGTTGACGCGCGATTTTATTTTTGTGCCGCGCGCCGAAGGTTGCCGGCGCATCCACTCCAGCTCGCGCTGGTAAAGGTTTGCGGCGCGGTCAACTTCTACGTTAAACGTGTCGATTCGCTCCTGTCGTTTTTCTAAAAAATAAGAAAAATTTCCCTTGTAGGAGTAGAGCTGCTGCTGGTCAATTTCGAGAATTACGTTGCAAACTCTGTCTAAAAAATAGCGGTCGTGCGTAACCATTAGCAGCGTGCTGCGCGACTTTGACAAATATTCTTCGAGCCATTCCACCATGTCCAAATCAAGGTGGTTGGTGGGTTCGTCGAGTATGAGGAAATCGGGCTCGCTGATAAGTACGTTTGCCAAGGCCACGCGCTTGCGCTGTCCGCCGCTGAGCTCGCCCACTTTTTGGTCAAAATTTGTGATGCGCAGCTTGGTAAGAATTTGCTTGGCGCGCTGCTCGAAATCCCAAGCGTGGTGCGCGTCCATTTGCTCGGAAAGGTGCGTAATATCTCGTCCGTGAAAAACCGCATTTTCGTACTCGCTCACTACTTTTGCAGCCGGATTATCTGAGGTAAAAACGGCTTGCAGCACCGAAATTTCGGCGGGAAAATTATCAACTTGCTCGAGAAAACCAATGCGCAAATCGCGACGAAAAGTTACCTCGCCTTCGTCCGCCGTGTCGCGCCCGGCAATGATGTTGAGCAGCGTGGTTTTTCCCGCGCCGTTTTTGGCTACAATGGCCACGCGCTGCCCTTCGCCCACGCCAAATTTGAGGTTGCGAAACAGCACCAAATCGCCAAAGGATTTGGTCATATTTTCGACTTGTAAGTAGGAAACCAAATTAGTTGAAAATTGAGAGTGGAGAATTGAAAATGATTTTTTCAGCTTACTTTTGGCAGTCGGTGCAGGCTACGCGAAGGCCGAGCAGATTGCCTTGCTTGTTGGGCTTGAGGCTGCTGCGGTGCGTAAGGTGGCTTTGGGTTACAGCGGGCGTGTACCAGCTGCCGCCGCGGTTAACTCGGCGCTCAGAAATTTCGCTCTTAAGCGGGTTGTAATTTTTTGCGTAAAAATCGCTGCACCACTCCCACACGTTGCCCGTCATGTCATAAATGCCAAGCTGGTTGGGAACTTTTTGTCCTACCTTTCGCACGCCGATTTCTACATCGACATTTCCCAAGTACCACGCCACTTTGTTGATAGAATCGCTTCCGCTAAAAATGGTACCGGTGCTTTTTACTCCGCCGCGCGCAGCGTACTCCCACTCGGCCTCGGTGGGTAGTCGGTAGCTGTTTCCTGTGGTGCTGCTCAGCCACTCGCAGTAGGCCACGGCATCGTTCCAGCTAATGTGAATTACGGGGCAATCGCTGCAAGTATTTACGCTGCCTTTGCTGTCGTGCCGCCAGTTGACGGTATCCACTGTTTTCCACTCCGTGCCTTGCAAAATGGTGCTGCCACCGTCTTTTTCGGCATCGGTTATGTAATTTGTTTCGCCTACAAACTGCGCAAATTGTGCCACGGTAAGCTCGTGTTTTCCGATTGAAAAATCTTCAATAGCCACTGTGCGCAGCGGCTGGCGATTGCTGTGGCAGCAGGTGTCGCCCATGGTAAAGGTGCCGCCTTGCACCAAAATCATTTCGGGATTATCGCTGCGCTGCGTGCACGACAGCAGCATGGCGCAAAGAGCGAGGATAGAGATTTTTTTCATGGTAAAATTTTTAAAGAAAAAAGCGGAAATAAAAGTTCCGCTTTGTGAGGTAGGTTACGCCGTTACAAAAGAGTTTCTAACATGAACAAACTTGCGATGAGGAGTTGTTGCAGTGTGGCTTCTTGTCTGTCTGCGCTGCAGCTTCGGAAAATCCTTTTCTACAAACTCCACGGTAAACTCTTTGGGCAGCTTCTCTAAATCCGCATTATTATCTATCAAATGATTTACAAAATCAAATGTAAGCCCAATGTTTCTTTCTATGGTTTCCTTGTTTGTCATGGCTACTTCCTTTTTAATTTTCGAATGTATCTTTCTCTATACCACTCCCAACGGTCTTTGAGGTCTTGCTCTGCATACTGCGATGCTCTTTTTAGCGTGTCAATTTCAATGGTTTGCTTTTCCTTGTCGCCATTGGGCAGCAAAACATCTCTGTGAAAAAATCCGTGTGCGCAATCGTAGCGAACAATGGGTGTCCACTCTTCCGCAATGGTAGTTTCGTACTGAAACATAACATCTTTCAACTCTCCGTTTTCGGTTGTTAAGCGTACTCGAATACGGTTCAACCCCGCGCCATCTAAGTATGAAGTAAACTCTATTTTCTTCATTACCAAAGTGAGATTTTCCTATCTCACAAAGATAGTGCTTTTTTAGCGTTTGCGCAACCTGTTAATAAGTTGCTTATTTGAGATAACCTGTGATTTTTGTTTTCTTAAGAACTTGTCACGAGTCAAAGTTAGAAATTTTTGCATGTCATTCCTAATCAGAAATTAAAATTCGTACATTTGTGAAAAACAAAGGAAATTTTATGACCCTATCCGAACGTTACACCGCCGTTATTGCGTGGTTTGAAAAAAACATGCCGGTGGCCGAAAGCGAGCTGCACTACCGCAATCCGTATGAGCTGCTGGTGGCGGTAATACTTTCGGCGCAGTGCACGGATAAGCGCGTGAACATGGTTACGCCGGCGTTTTACAAGTCATTTCCTACGGCAAAAAAGTTGGCGGAGGCCGAAGTTGACGAAATTTACGAGCACATAAAATCCATTTCGTACCCCAACAACAAGGCGAAAAACCTAAAGGGAATGGCGGTAATGCTTACTGAAAAATTCAATAGCGTGCTGCCAAGCGATGTAAAAACCTTGCAGGAGCTGCCCGGCGTGGGGCAAAAAACCGCCAACGTGGTGGCCAGCATTGTTTACCAAAAACCTGTAATTGCCGTTGACACGCACGTTTTTCGCGTGGCAAAGCGTATTGGGCTGGCAAAATCTACCTCCAAAACGCCGCTGGAGGTGGAGCAGCAGCTCGAAAAAAATATCCCCGAGCCGCTGCGCGCGACATCGCACCATTGGTTAATTTTGCACGGCCGCTACGTGTGCGTGGCGCGCAAGCCCAAGTGCGAGGAGTGCGGACTGACGGAGTGCTGCAAATATTTTGCAGGGCTTTAGGGCAGCATACTTTCCGTTTAAGGCACGTTTAGCAAACTTTAATTTAAAGCTTGATTTTTTTCAAATCCCAAAGTTGGG
>JAITVR010000054.1 GCA_031285695.1 Prevotellaceae bacterium | reverse complement strand
AGTTAAAGCCATGATAGAAGTTAGCAGCAAAGAGTTTGCCACGCATCAAAAAAAGTACTACGGTATGGCAATGGATAGTGAGGTGCATATTAAGCGTGGGCAAAACAGATTCCGCCTCACGCACCAACCAGCAGACGATGAGCAGCCCATTTTGGAGCCTGACGAGGACTTTTACAGGTCAATCACGTTAGAGGAGGTGCGCGACAGCGTGGTAGAGTACATACGCAAAAAACATGCGGATAAAAAATGAGGGTGTACGCGACACCGGAAGTTATTGAAGACTTACAAAGGCTTATAGACATTCTTTACGAAAAAGGAATACTTTGGCTTTGAAGAGGCTTCTGTCAGCTACGTTGTCAGCCTGTTCGAGGACATTATAGCCAACCTGCCCTTGCGCAAAAAAACACCTGCTCCGCAATTTTTCACAGACAGGTACGGAAAGGGCTTGTATTATGCGGCTTTTCCGAAAAACAAGCGCACAACATGGTACGTGTTTTTTGTGATGTACCGCCAAAATGAAGAAACCATTTACCAAGTACGCTACATTACCAACAGCCACATAGCAGCACCGCATTTATAAATTATTTCGTATCTTTGCAACCCTTGCAAAATAACGAAGAAAAAAATCTGTGCTCGAAAAACGTTGGATAGTAAAAGAAAGTGGCGATGCCAAAACCGTGGCAGACCTTGCCGCCGCGTTGGGCATTGACCTTGCGCTATCCAACCTGTTGGTGCAGCGCGGCATTACCAACTTCGATGATGCCAAGGCATTTTTTCGTCCGCAGCTCAGCAACCTCCACGACCCATTCCTAATGAAGGACATGGACAAGGCCATAGAGCGACTGGAGCGAGCGATTAACGGCAAGGAAAAAATTTTGGTGTACGGCGATTACGATGTGGACGGAACCACCGCCGTTGCCTTAGTTTACTCGTTCCTAAAATCGCAGGGCGTATCGGTTTCGTACTTTATTCCCGAGCGCTACTTGGACGGATACGGCGTTGCCATTCGCGGCATAGACCACGCCGTGAGCGAGGGCGCAACGCTGATTATTGCGCTCGACTGCGGCATAAAAGCGGTGGAAAAAGTGGCGTACGCCAAAAGCAAGGGCGTTGATTTTATCATTTGCGACCACCACCTGCCGGGTAACGAAATTCCCGCTGCCGTGGCTGTGCTCGACCCACAACGCTCGGACTGTGATTATCCCTACAAAGATTTGTCGGGCTGCGGCGTGGGCTACAAGCTGCTGCAGGCCTACTGCCAGCACAGCAATATTTCGCAAGATGTTTTGCTCCCGCTGCTTGACTTGGTAGCCGTGAGCATAGCCTCGGATATTGTTCCGCTTACGGGCGAAAATCGCATACTTGCCTACTACGGTTTGCAGCGCATCAACACGCAGCCGCGCAAGGGATTTCAGGCTATTATGAGGCGCTCGGGCCTGCACGACCAGCCTATTGCCATCGATGATATTGTGTTCCGCATTGGCCCGCGCATCAACGCTGCAGGGCGCATGGAATCGGGCAAAACGGCCGTTGACTTGCTTACTGCCGAAACAGATAAAATTGCGGACGAGGTGGGCGACATCATCAACGACCGCAACAACGACCGCAAGAATGTTGACCGCAGCATTACGCTTGAGGCGATTAACATCATTCAGCAAGACCCGCAGCTGCAGGCAAAAAAAACCACTGTACTCTACAACCCCGATTGGCACAAGGGTGTGGTGGGTATTGTTGCTTCGCGGTTGGTTGAAACATTTTACCGCCCCACCATTGTATTGACCGAGAGCAACGGGCTTGTAACCGGCTCGGCGCGCAGCATTCCGGGCTTCGACCTGTACCAAGCCATTGAATCTTGCGCAGATTTATTGGTCAACTTCGGCGGACACATGTACGCCGCCGGACTTACCATGAAGCTGGAAAATGTGGAAATTTTTATCAACCGCTTTGAGGAAATGGCGGACAGCATGCTTACCGCCGACATGCTCATTCCCCAGGTGGACGTTGACGGCGAGATTAACTTCAGCGATATTACCCCAAAGTTTCACCGCATACTAAAGCAGTTCCAGCCCTTTGGTCCGGGCAACATGTCGCCCGTATTTTTGACCAAGCGCGCTTACGGCAACGGCAATACGCGCATTGTTGGCACCGACAGCGAGCACCTCAAGCTCGAGCTCATTCAAGAAAATGCGCCCTACCAACCTATGCCGGCCATTGCGTTCAGCCAAGCGCACTTTTTTGAGCACATTCAAAGCGGCAAGCCCGTTGACGTGTGCTACGCCGTGGCCGAAAACATGTACCGTGGCAATATTACCATTCAGCTAAGAGTAAAGGATATTAAGAGGAACGTGTAGAAAAAACGGCATTACAACCGAAGTGCGAAATGCAAGTTCAGTTATAAATGCCGATTAACGTAGCAACTCTGCTATTTGTGGTAATCCGTGGACGGTAATGAGTAGTCAGTTTTTACCCGTTAGCCTCTTCACTTAATTTCCATTAAAAACAAGGTACAGCACCACCATAACAATAATGAGCAGGGCCCAGGCCAGCTTTACGCGCTTGCCGGTTTTTATGCTAAAGCGCGCAAGCGTGTTTTGGCTTTCGGCTTCGGGCTTGAGCAGGCTAATGGCGATGGTTACCACGCCCAGCAGCACAAAAATGTAGAACGAAACGAGCAAAAAGTGAACGTTGGTAAAGGGTGCGCAGGCCTGCACAAAGGCGTTGGCGCTGCCGCCGTCGAGCAACGATTTTATGATGAGGTAAAAGCAGCCTACCCCCAAGCTGAAGGCCGTGCCTGCCGTGAGCAGAATGTTGACGGCGCGCGTGGTGGTTTTGCGCCACAGCACGCTCAGCAAAAACGCCACAGCCATGGGCGGCGCAATGAATCCAAGTACCGACTGGAAGATGTTGAAGAAGCTTAAGCCCTGAATTTTTGTTATAGCCATGGCCAAAAACACCGAGAGCAGCGCGCCCACCAGCGTAACTATGCGCCCAATTTTGTTGAACTCCTGCTGCGAGGCGTTGGGCTTGTATTTTTTTGCATAAATATCCATAGTAAACACCGTGCTGAGCGAGTTGAGCGCCGAAGCAATGGTGCTAATCAGCGCGGCCACCATTACCACCACCACCAAGCCAATAAGCCCTGCGGGGAATACGGCCTGCACAAGGCTGAGGTACGCATCTTCGGGGCGCAAAATATTGGGCAAAAGTATAAAGCATAAAATTCCGGGGAGTATAAAAAGTGGAATGTCGATAAGCTTGAGCCAGCCGCAAAAGTTGGCGCCCATTTGCCCCTGCCGCAAGTCCTTTGCGCCAAGCACCGATTGCACCATTGACTGGTCGGTGCACCAAAACCACACGCCCATAATGGGGTAACCGAGAAGAATAGCCAACCAAGGAAATTCGGGGTCGCTCATGGGCTGAAACATGTTCCAGTAGCTGCT
>JAITVR010000027.1 GCA_031285695.1 Prevotellaceae bacterium | reverse complement strand
TTGTCGGCCAAGGAATCGACCACCTTGAGCTGAAAGGCGGCATTTTGCAGCAGCAGGTTTTGGTGCTGCGAGTGAATGTCGATGAGCTTTTCGCCAAAATCTTTGAGCACCGAAAGCGTTACGGGCTGGTCGTTGATAAAGGCGCGCGACTTGCCGCCCGGGCTTACCACGCGGCGAATGGTGGTGAGGTTGCTGAAGTCAATATCGTTGTCAGCAAATAGCTGCTCAAGGTCGTGGTTGGTTACCACAAACATGCCTTCGACCACGCAGCTGCGCTCCTTGTCCTTGAGCACGGCGGTGTCGGCGCGCTGCCCCACCAGCAGTCCCAAAGCGCCAAGCAGAATAGATTTTCCTGCGCCGGTTTCGCCCGTAACAATGCTCAGCCCATGCTTGAAGCCAATTTCAAGCTTATCAATAAGGGCGTAGTTTTCTATAGACAGCGACTGTAACAATTGTTAGATGTTAGATGACAGATGTTAGATGATGGTGGGAGAAGAACAATGACCTATCATCTAACACCTATCGTCTATTTAAGTTTTTCGTACTTGGGTTCGTTGGTGTTGTTGATTTCTAAGAGAAGCTTGAGCACTGCTTCGCGCTCCTCCTGCGGCGCTTCGGAAAAGATGTTGGCTATTTCGTCGGCCTTGGTGTCGAAAAATACGTTGTAAAAAAACATGTAGCTATCGGGCTTTTCTCTGTACAGCGACTGCATTTCCTGCAGCGCCTGCTGCACGGCGGCGCGCCCTTCGTTGGGCTTTTCGCTCATTACATCGAGGCCCTGGCGGTGGTAGCGGTAGCTAGCCATGCGCTCGCGCGCGTACTTTTCGCTCAGTATATTTTCTACCAGCCAGTAGCGGTTGCGCCTTTCCATGCCCGACGATGCGCTCCAGCCCGACATGCTTTCGCCCTGCGCATTTTGCGCTATGCGCTCGGCCTTGCGAAACCACTCCGTTCCGCCGCGCGGCGAAAAGGTGTCGTAATCCGTGCCCACCACTATAAACGCCCAGTACGCCAGCATTGATGTGAGGTTGGAAAGGTGCGTATTTTCGCTGAAATCCATCAGCTCGTTGGGCATGTAGGTAAACTCAAACTCGTTGTCGATGGTGTTCAGCGTGGCGCTGTTGTACGAGGCACCGTACACCGGCCGCTGCGCCTGCACCTGCAGCGTTCCCTTAAAGTGGTTATCGCTCACCTGCTCGCTCAGCGTAATAATAAAGTTGCACTCAATGCGCTCAAAGGGCTCGTACTGGTGGTTGGTCCACATGCGGTTGTTGAGAAAGCTGGTTACATCGGTTTTCATTTGCTGAAACAGCTCCGCGTTGGTTCCCTGTATTTTTTGCGCGCTCACGGTAACGTTGCTCCGCAGCTGCGCCTGCGCCAAAAATGCGCTCAGCAGCACAAGCAAAAATAACGCTATTGATTTACCATTTACCATTTCACAATTTACCTTTTTCGCGCCCCAAAGATACAAAAAAAGTGCAAGCTTTAAGCTATTGGCTTGAGCCGTCAAGTTAATAGCTTAATCGTTCAAGCAAAAAGCTTAAGCCGCCAAGCAAAATGCGTGAGTTTTCAAGTAAAAAGCTTAAGTCCTTAAGCAAAAAAGACGAACTTCCGAGCAAAAAGCTTGAAAGTCCGTCTTTTTTAGCTGACGCCGGCTACAAATTGGGCTACTTTTACAAACCGAAAGTCGGCGTAGCCAGCTGACCACCGCGTGCTGTTCATGCTGAGCATCTCACAACAAAAAAACAACAAGAGCAAGGATTTTTCCTTGCTCTTGTTTATTCTTTCGTCTTTTTTTACTCTACCGACAAAATCTTAACCTCGGTGCGGCGGTTTTTGGCGAGCTGCTTGGCGGTGCGCGCTCTTTTGATGAGCGGTCGGGTGGGGCCGTAGCCCTTGGCCACAATGCGCTTGGCGGGAATTCCCCGTTTCTTTAGGTAGTTTACGCAGCCCTGCGCGCGCTGCTTCGATAGGCGCATGTTGCCTGCTAGGCTGCCTTTTGAGTCGGTGTGCGAGCCCAGCTCTATTTTTACGGTGGGGTTATCCTTCATAAACTTTACCACCTTGTTCAGCTCCTTGAACGCCGCTTTTGTCAGCTTTGCGCTGCCCGAGGCGTAGTTCACATTTTTAACTTGAAACGAGCTACCGGCGCTCAGCTTATCAATGGGCAGCGTGAGCTTTTGGCTTTCGCCGGGCTTAATTTTTCCGGTGTTGATACCCTCAATGGTAGAGGGCATGTAGCCCGAGGCCTGCGAGTACAGGTTGTAAAACGAGCGCGGCGCTACCACAAAAAACGAGGTGCCGGTATGGTCGGAGGTGTCCAGCTCGCTGCGGCGCGTTTTGAGATTTGTAAGAGTTAGGTGCACGCCCGGCACGCGTGAGCTGTCGGCGCGGTTAACCACCGTAACCGTAATAAACGGCTTGCCCTTGGGCTCGGGTTTCGACGCTACGCCTTTGAACGAGTAAATATCGTCCTCGCCATAGCCGCCTGCGCGGTTTGACGAAAACAGCCCCTCATTTACAAAGTCCTTTACAAACACCATGCTAAAGTCGTCGGCGCTGGAGTTAACAGGCTTACGCAAATTTTCCACTCCCGTCCAGCTGTCTTTTTTGCCTATGGCCTTAAAAATATCCAAGCCGCCCAAGCCCGGGTGCCCATCGGAGCTGAAGTACAGCTCATCGTTGAGGTCAAGCGTGGGGAACGATTCGTCGCGAATGGTGTTAATAGTTGCACCAAGGTTAATGGCCGGCGACCACTGGCCATCGGGCAGCAGCTCGCAGCGCCATATATCCTTGCCGCCAAGCGAGCCCGGCATGTCGGACGAAAAGTAAAGCGTGCGGCCGTCTTTGCTTATCACAGGGTGCCCTGCCGAGTAGGTATCGCGCTTGTTGTACGGAAAAAACAGCGGTTCGCTCCAACCGCCTTCGCCGTTTTTGCTCGAAATCATCATGCCCACGTGGCTGATGTTGTTACCCGCCTGCACTTCGGCATCGCTTAGCTGCTCCGAAAAGCAAACGTACATGGTGTTGCCATCGGGGGTAAAGCCTGCGGGACCTGTGTGCTCGCCCATGTTGAGCGGTGGCGCAAGCAGCATAGGCGTAGTCCACACAAAGGTGCCCAACACGCCGTTGCCGGGGTTGGCAGCCTTGGGCTGAATGCTGGTAAGGTACATGTTGAGGTACGAGCGACCAGTGGCGCCATAAATTCTTTTCTTTCTTTCCAGCGCCTTGGCCAAGGCCTTGCGCTCGCGAGCAGCCTGTGCTCGGCGTTTTTTCAAATCTCTTCCCGAAGCCTCGCCAAACTGTTCGCCCTCCAGCTGGGAGTGCCCAAGTCCGTGCAGCGTATCGCTCTCGTTTCGGGTGTTGAACAGCGGCACGTTGGTTGGGTCAAGCGCATTGCGCAGCAGCATTAGCGTAGCCACATCGCTGCCTGTGCCTTGCAGCATTTCAAGCGTTCGCGCCAGCTCTTCGGCATCGGTAGCCTTGTGGTCAATGGGCCTATCGGAGGTAAAAACAAAAAAGGGCGAGCCGCTGGCAGGCGTCATGCAAAAATCGGAGTAGCGCGAGTTGAGGCGGCGCTCGTTGGCTATGGTGTATAGCGGTGGCCGAGCGGAAATGGAGGCAGCGCTATCGCAGCTAAAAATGCGAATGCGCGCCACGTTAGGGTCGCCGCCGCGCGTGGCAAAGGTAAAGTATATTTGCCGCGCCTCGTCGTACTTTGCGTTAAGCACCAGCTCATCGCCAAAGTCGCAGTAGGCTTGCGGTGGAATATCGGGGTACTGCACGGCGGCACGAAGGTAGTTTTCGGCCTCCTCGTGGTTGCGCAGCCGCATGTATATTTGGGCCAAGTCATAGGTTGACTCCATGTTGGCGCCACGCTGGTAAATGCCCTTGTAAATTTCGAGCGCACGAACGTACTCGCCCTGGGCTACCAAATCGGCGGCCTGCTTGCGGTCGAGCACCTGCGCCTGCACCGCCGCGCTTCCCAGCAGCGCAAGCAGCACGGCCAGTAGCCGCAGCCTTATGTTTACTTTATGTGCCATATATTTAGACATTATATCGAACAAGGATTTAAAGAACAAAGATACACCGCATTTGTCCTTGCTCTTGTTGTCATTACATCTTTAATCCACCTATTAGAAGTAACGAGGCGTAAGCACGCGCTGCGCCTTGCGTCCCATTTTGAAGCCAAGCATTACCTCGTGCGAGCCCATGGATACGGTGTTGATTTTGCCCAGCGGAAAATCGTAGGCGTAGCCAAGGTAAAAGTTTTCGGAAATAAACACCTGCGACATAAACGTGAGCGCGTTGAGCGAGGTTTGAAAAATCATATTTTTCAAATCCTTGTCCATTCTTCCGCTAAATGGAATACCGTTGCGCCACGAGAGGCCAATCCACACCTTATCTTTTACCATCAAAAAGCAGTTGAGGTCAACGCTGGGCTGCATTTTAAAGTCGTCCTTGTACATCAGCGCGGGCTTCAGCGTGTAGTTGTTGTTAATGGGCACCAGGGTTTGAAAGGTAAAGTACAGCTGCGGATTTTTTTTCACCAAGCCAAAGTCGCCCCATAGCTCGGTAATCGACAGCCCTGCCGAAAACCGCTTGTGGTCAAAGAAAACGCCAATGTTAAAGTCGGGTCGGTAAATGACTTCGTGCAGCGAGCCGCTGGTTAAAATTTGGTCGTTGGGGTCGTTTAGGCGAATTTCGTTTTCGTCCAAGCTCATTTGCGTTACCCCCAGCGATAGGCCAAAAGCCAAGCGCGTACCATCTCTATCTATCTTTAGCCTATACGAGTAATCGGTAAAGAGCGACATGGTTTGCTGTGCGCCCACCTTATCGTTCATTACGTGTCCGCCTACGCCCAGCGCGCCGTTGAGCAGCGTTCCGTCGGTTAGCAGCGTAATGGTGGTGGGGGCGCTCTTAATGCCCACCCACTGCGTGCGATATACCATGCTGGCGTTAAACACATCTTGGTAGCCTGCGTACGCCGGGTTGATGATGAGCCCGTTGAATATATACTGAGTAAACACCACGCCCTGCTGCGCGCATAAGCGCGTAGTAGTGGAGCACAGCATTGCCATCAGTAAAACGGGTAATAGTAAATATTTTTTCATCAACAAACTTTAGTTCATCAACACCTCTATCGTCAGCACTTTACAAAAATGAACGAGCTATTTCGTACACACAATAACGTTACATTTTTACAACTGGTATATATTTTAACCTCCAAAATCGTCAAACATTACCATTTCGTCGGGCACGCCCAAGTTGTACAGCATTTTGGTAAGTGCGCTGTTCATCATTGGTGGGCCACACAGGTAGTACTCAATATCTTCGGGCGCCTCGTGATTTTTCAAGTACTGGTCGTGAATTACCTGGTGTATAAAGCCGGTTGCGCCCGTCCAGCTATCCTCAGGTTTTGGCTCCGAAAGGGCAATGGTAAACTTAAAATTAGGAAAGTTCTTCTCAATTTCCCTAAACTGCTCGGCGTAAAAAACCTCGCGCATTGAGCGCGCGCCGTACCAAAAGGTAACTTTTCGTCCCGTTTTAATAGTTTGAAACAGGTTGAAAATGTGCGAGCGCATGGGCGCCATGCCTGCTCCGCCGCCTATAAACATCATTTCGTTTTGCGTATCGCGTAGGAAAAATTCACCGTAAGGCCCCGAAATAGTTACCTTATCGCCCGGCTTACGCGAAAAAATGTACGACGAGCACACGCCCGGATTTACGTTGGCAAATGCGCCCTTAGCCCTGTCCCACGGCGGCGTGGCAATGCGAATGTTGAGCATCACAATGTTGCCTTCGGCGGGGTGGTTGGCCATGGAGTACGCGCGGAAGGTGGGCTCGGTGTTCTTCATTTTCAAATCCCACAGCTTCATTTTGTCCCAATCCTCGCGAAATTCTTTTTCTACAAAAATATCCTTTGAAAAATCGACCTCGCACTTCGGAATATCAATTTGAATGTAGCCGCCGGACTTGAAGTTGAGCGTTTCGCCTGCGGGTAATTTTACCACAAATTCCTTAATAAAAGTTGCTACGTTGCGGTTGCTTACCACCTCGCACTCCCACTTTTTAATGCCCAAAACTTCTTCGGGAACTTTTATTTCCATGTTTTCGCGCACCTTTACCTGGCAGCCCAATCGCCAGTTTTCCTGCTGCTGCTTGCGCGTAAAAAATCCGGTTTCGGTAGGCAAAATTGTTCCGCCACCGCTCACAACTTGACATTTGCACATGCCGCAGGTGCCGCCGCCGCCGCAGGCCGAGGGCAAAAATATGCCGCTGCCGCTCAGCGTGCTCAGCAGCGATGAGCCGGGCTGCACGGTTAGCTTGCGCTCGCCGTCGTTAATGTTTACCTCTACTTCGCCCTGCGGTGTGAGCGTTTTTTTTGCAAAAAGCAACACCGAAACAAGCAGCAAAATAATGAGCAAAAATACTAATACCGCCGTAACCGTTATTGTAAGACCACCTAATAGCAACACCAT
>JAITVR010000019.1 GCA_031285695.1 Prevotellaceae bacterium | reverse complement strand
CTTTTGTGGGATATGGACATGAAAGATTTTGACTGGCAGAAGTGTAAAAGCATTGTGGTAGAGCGGGTTATTGAGCGGGGTACCGACCAGGATTTTTATACCATTTTTCGTATGTATGGTGGAGTAAATGGCGTTAGAGAAATTGCGAAAAATATCAAGCACTTTCGCTGGGCTTGGGACGCTACTTTTGTTAGTATGGTTTTTGATATAAAAAAGGAGGACATGGAATGTTACAAACGGAAACGGTTGAGAGAGGCACTCTTGAACTCTTGAAAAAATTAATGCAAGATGAGCAGCTTGCTGACTTTATTTTGGCGGGAGGCACTAACCTTGCGCTACAAATAGGGCATCGCAAAAGTATTGATTTGGATTTATTTTCGTACAAGCATTTTGAAACAGAGGCTCTCGTCAATCACTTGTGCCGTAAGTTTGACATGAAGGTGGATATGAAAAGAGAATGCAATACAATTATGGGGTATATTGCAGGCGTAAAAGTTGACTTGATTGCACATATTTATCCGCCGCTGCAAGAAATCTTTGTAGAAGACTCCATTCGAATGTACTCTTTGCTTGATATTGCTGCGATGAAGTTAGGCGCAATTAGTGATGCCGGAACTCGCTTGAAAGATTTTGTGGATATTACTTACCTGTCAACAAAAATGTCGTTGTCCGAAATGATAGCAGGCTATACCGCTAAATATCCGTCATCAAATTCCATGCGAGCGCTAAGGGGCTTGTCTTACTTTGAAGAAGCTAACTTCAACACACCCATTGACTTGTGTGGCGGCAAGCCGTTTGAGTGGGAAAAAGTAGAGCAGCGCATTCGTGAAATGATAAAGTACGAAAATAAAATTTTTGAAGCAGCGCCGATAGCATGAAAAATTGCCGCTACACACAGCCTCAATCAGCAAATAGGAAGAACTAAAAAAGTCAAGAATTATGCACCTCTCAATTATCATACCCTGCTACAACGAGGAGCAAGTGATTGCTGAAACCTACAAGCGGTGGAGCTGAGTGAAGATGAAAGTCTTGATATAAATATGTAAAAACTTTAAATAACATGTCGTATTTTGCTCAAAAAAAGGCGTTTAACTATGATGATATTCCTGCTGGATACTATTTTCATGTGTTAGAAAATGGTTCTCCTATTCGGAAGTTTTGGCATAGAGAAAAATTTACATCAGTTATTCACCACTTAGCGCCAAATGGAAAGTTGCTTGATGTTGGCTGTGGTCCGGGCGCTTTTTTGTTTATGGCTAAGCAAGCATTTCCAAACTTGGATTGCGTGGGGGTGGACATCTCTGCTCCGCAAATTGATTTTGCAAATAGTCAAGTTGGAGACACGAAAAATTTAACTTTTCGGGTTGAGGATAGCGAGCACTTGCCGTATGAAGACCACAGTTTTGATTTTGTTACTACTATAGAGGTTATAGAGCATTTGCATCCGTACGATGCTATGAAAATAGCGGCTGAGGTGCGCCGAGTTCTTAAGCCTGAGGGGAAGTGGGTTGTTACAACTCCGAACTACAAAAGCTTGTGGCCGTTGATAGAGGTTGCGCTGAATGCACTGTCGCCGGTGAAGTATGAGGAGCAGCATATTTCAAAATTTGTACCCAACTCGTTGGTAAAATTTGTGGAGGCTGCCGGTTTTGAGGTAGTAGAGCAGAGGAGTATTTTCTTTGTAGCGCCATTTTGCGCTGTTATTTCAAAACGATTTTCGCGTTGGCTTTTGAAGTTAGAGCGCAAGCTGCGGCTACCTTCCTCGCTGCTGGTTATGTGCTGCCGTCCAATGACACGGTAGCTGTTTTTTGCAAAAAAGTCTTCGTTTAAAAGTTGGATATGATGAAGCTAAATTTAAAATTTTGGAAAGATAAAAGTTGTGGCTTGGAAAGAGCAATATTCATTGCGCTTTCGGCGCTAACGCTGCTTGCTGCGGTATTGTTAAGCAAAGATGCAGGCATGTCGGGCGATGAGCATTACCACTTGGGGCATGCTCAAGATGTGGTAAACTTTTATACGAGCTTTGGAAAAGATTCTACGGCCGTTCACCCAAATCCCAAAAACGGTCAGAACAACCTGCACATGTACGGTCAGCTGCCCGATAATATTGCTTACCTCATATACAATTCTTTTGGCATAAATGATATTATGCAGGTGCGCCATGCGGTTGCTTCTGTGTTCGGTTGGCTTGCCATATTTTTTGCCGCGCTGCTGGCATTTCGGATAACGGGAAGGTGGCGCGCCGCCATTTTTACGCTTTGCCTGTTTTTCCTTTCACCTCGCTTTTTTGGGCAGTCATTCAACAACCTAAAAGACCCACCCTTTGCAGCAATGCTGATGATGGGGACTTACTACTTGTTGTACTTTTTTCAAACTTTTCCTAAACCGCCCAAAAGAGTTATTGCCATGTTGGCGCTTAGCATTGGACTTGCCTTGGCCGTGCGCGTAGGAGGTTTGCTGCTCATTGCCTACTTTGGTTTGTTCGGCTTAATTTATTGGGTGCCTCAATGGTGGCAATCTCGAAAATCGCCCTCGAAAAAGAAGACGGTAATGCAGCTGTTCAAGCGTTTGTTTTTATATGGTTTAGCTATTTCTGCGGCAGGATTTTTTGTGGGAATGCTTCTTTGGCCTTATGCGCTTGTTAACCCCAAGCATGTTTTTGAAATATTTGCAGACATGTCAAAATGGGGCTACGTATTGCGCCATCTTTTTGAGGGGAAAATGATATGGTCAGACAGCAACCCTTGGTACTATTTACCACGATATATTGCTTACACCGTGCCGGTTGTAGCGCTCATGGGCGCTGCCATATATCCGTTTGTGGGAGGGCTGAAAAAGAGCAATATCTTCAACACCTTTATCGTATATTTCGCGTTTATTTTTCCTGTTTTTTGGATTATTTACACGGGTGCAAACGTGTATGGAGGTTGGCGACACGCCATGTTTATGTATCCACCAATGGTGGTGGCGGCAGGCTTAGGCGTTGACGCCATTATTGAAAAGGCAAAGAGTAAGCATTTCAAAATAGCATTTACGCTACTATTCTTCGTTTTGCTCATTAATCCGTTTATGTACGTTGTCAAAAATCACCCCTACGAATACCTTTACTTCAACCAGCTTGCAGGCGGAATAAAAGGTGCCTACGGCAACTACGAAATGGATTACTACTACCACTCCACGCGCGAGGCTTCGGAATGGATTTTGGCTGATGTGAGGAAAAATGGCGCGCCCGACAGCACTCGTAAAACAAAAGTAACGAGCTGGCATCCGGCATCGGTTAACTATTTTTTTAGAAAAGACACTGCCGATTTTTCAGTTGGTTTTGTCCGCTGGAACGAGCGTGGAAACAGCGATTGGGACTACGCCATTTTTACCATTACGGGAATGAATGCGGAGCTGCTGAAAAACAAAAAAGCCTTTCCGCCAAAAAATACAGCTTATCAAATTAAAGTTGATGGCGTGCCCATTTGCATTGTGCTCAAGCGTGAGGAAAAATCCGATTTTCTTGGGCACCGAGCCATGCAGCAGGGCAACATCGGCGAGGCCATTCCGCTGCTCAAAAAAGCCTTGGATTACGACGCTTACAATGAGCAATCGCTAAATGATTTGATAGCCATTTATCAGCACCTTGGCGCGCTGGATTCGGCGCAAATGCTGGCGCAGCGCTGGGTTGCATTTAACCGAGGAAACACAACAGCGCTCAATCAGCTGGCCAATATTTACCTAAAAAAAGGCGACTACTCAAGCGCCGCCGTTACCGCCAACGCCATTGCAAAGTACAACAGCCGCGATATTTCGGGCCTGTGGGTTATTGCCCAAGCGCAGGCGCAGCAAGGGCAGCTGAACGATGCGCTGCGCACCCTGCAGCAGCTGCTGCGCACGCGTGGCGACTTCAAGCCCGCCTACCAGCTCATGGCGCAAATTTACGACCGCTCGGGCAACAGGCAGCGTGCACAGGAAATTATGACCGCTGTAAATAGTATGCCTTAATTTTTAATTCTTAATTTTTAATTGACAAATGTCAACACTTGCAACAACGTATTCGCCGAAGGAAATAGAAGATAAGTGGTACAAATACTGGTTGGAGCACAAGCTGTTCCACTCCGAACCCGATGACCGTGAGCCCTACGCCATTGTCATTCCGCCGCCCAACGTAACCGGCGTGCTACACATGGGGCACATGCTCAACAACACCATTCAAGATGTGCTGGTGCGCCGCGCGCGCATGTTGGGAAAAAATGCTTGCTGGGTTCCCGGAACCGACCACGCTTCCATTGCTACCGAGGCAAAAGTTGTCGCAAAATTGGCCAAAGAAGGCATAAAAAAAACCGACCTTACGCGCGAAGAATTCCTTGAGCACGCTTGGGAATGGACGCGCAAGCACGGCGGCATTATTTTGGAGCAGCTGAAAAAACTTGGCGCCTCGTGCGACTGGGAGCGCACCAACTTTACCATGAACGAAGAGTACTCGAAAAGCGTAATTCGCGTATTCGTAGATTTGCACAATCAGGGCAAAATATACCGCGGCGTGCGCATGGTAAACTGGGACCCGCAAGCGCTCACCGCCCTTTCCGATGAGGAAGTAATTTACAAAGAACAGCAGGGGAAATTGTACTACCTGCGCTATAAAATTGTGGGCGAAAATGGTTACGCAGTCGTTGCCACCACGCGCCCCGAAACGATTTTTGGCGATACGGCTGTTTGCATAAATCCCAACGACGAAAAGAATTTTCACCTCAAAGGCAAAAAAATTATTGTGCCTCTCATCAACCGCGAAATTCCCATAATTGAGGACGAATATGTTGATGTGGAATTTGGCACAGGCTGCCTAAAAGTTACGCCGGCGCATGATGTGAACGACTACATGCTGGGCGAAAAGTACAACCTCGAAGTCATAGATGTTTTTAACGACAACGGCACGCTGAGCGAAAAAGCGCAGCTGTACGTAGGGCAAGATAGGTTTGAGGTGCGCAAGCAAATTGAAAAAGATTTGGAGGCGGCGGGCTTGCTCGAAAAAGTTGAACCGTACACCAACAAGGTTGGTTTTTCCGAGCGCACTGATGCCGTAATTGAGCCCAAACTTTCTATGCAGTGGTTTTTGAAAATGGACGAAATTTCGAAGCCTGCGCTTGATGCTGTGCTCGATGATGAGGTGCAATTATTTCCACCAAAATTCAAAAACACCTACCGCCACTGGATGGAAAACATCAAGGATTGGTGCATATCGCGGCAGCTGTGGTGGGGGCATCGCATTCCCGCTTTTTATCTTCCCAAAGGTGGATTTGTAGTTGCAGCAACCAAAGAAGAGGCGTACCAAAAAGCATTATCCATTGTCAATTATCCATTATCCATTGAGGAGTTGCGCCAAGATGAGGACTGTTTGGATACATGGTTTTCATCGTGGTTGTGGCCAATTTCAACCTTTGACGCCAACGTAGCAGGCAATCCCAATGCCGACCCCAACAAGGATTTGCAATATTATTACCCAACTTCGGACTTGGTTACTGCGCCCGAAATTCTGTTCTTTTGGGTGGCGCGCATGATTATTGCAGGCTATGAATGGGCGGGTGGTTATCCCTTCAAAAACGTATATTTGACGGGCATTGTGCGCGATAAGTTGGGACGAAAAATGAGCAAATCGCTCGGCAATTCGCCCGACCCGATTGAGCTCATGGAAAAGTACGGCGCAGACGGCGTGCGCTTGGGAATGCTGCTCACTTCACCTGCCGGAAATGACTTGCCTTTTGACGAAAGTTTGTGCGAGCAAGGTCGAAATTTTTGCAACAAAATTTGGAACGTTTACCGCCTTATTAAAGGTTGGGAAGCAAGCGAAAATGAGCCGCAACCCGAGCATTCAAAAGTAGCGGTGGAATGGTTTAACTCGCTGCTGCAAAAAACGGTAGAAAAGTTGAACGACGATTTTGATAAGTACCGTTTGAGCGAAGCCTTGATGGAAATTTACAAGCTGTACTGGGACGAATTTTCGGGCTGGTATTTGGAAATTATCAAGCCGCAAATGGGCAAGCCCATGGACAAAAAAACGTACAGCGCAACGCTCAAAATTTTTGACCAAATGCTGCGTTTGCTGCACCCGTTCATGCCGTTTATTACCGAAGAATTGTGGCAAAATTTAGCGGAGCGCAAGGACGGCGAAAGCATCATGGTGTCGCTGCAACCTTTTGCGCAGGAGTTTGACGAAG
>JAITVR010000203.1 GCA_031285695.1 Prevotellaceae bacterium | reverse complement strand
ATTTTGTGTTCTTTTTAATTTTCGGTGCAAAAATACAACACCGCCCCACTCCGCACAAAGAAAATTCGGTTGAAATTAGGCATTTTTCGGCAAACGGCGGTTTTTTCACGATAAAAAATAAGAATTATGCACCTTAGGTGTACTCGTTGTCGTGCTGAAAGAGGCGAAGCACGACAAAAGTGAAAGAGTTGCACCACATTTAATTCTTTATTGAAGCACCGCTCCCAATATCGGTGGTTCCACTCACTAATCACTACTCACTATTTTTCCCTATCTTTGCTTTTCATACAAAAAAACTACCATGAAGCTAATCAACATTCACTGCGAAAATACCGGCGAAACCCGCGCCTACAAGCCCGGCACCACGCTGCTGCAGGTAGCGCTGGATATGCAGGTGCAGCTCGCCTCGCCCATACTTGCGGCGCACGCCAACCACTTTCTTAAGGAGCTAATGTACGAGGTGTACGCCCCGCAAACCGTCAAGTTTATCGATATTTCGCACCCCGACGGCATGCGCACCTACCAGCGTTCGCTCAGCTTTTTGCTACAGCGCGCGGTAAAGGAAACTTTCCCTGCGCTCGAGCTCTCCATAGAGCACTCCGTGTCCAACGGCTTTTACTGCGAGCTGGTGGGCAGCACCGAGCACAACCCCGCCATGGTAGGCGAAATTGCCGCACGCATGCGGCTGCTCGTGCAAGAAAATATTCCCTTTACCAAAACAAAAATTCCCTCCAACGAGGCCATTTCCATTTTCGTCAACCAAGGCTACGTAGAAAAAGCGCGCCTCATACACACCCGCGGCCGGCTCTACACCTCGGTGTACTACCTGGGCAGCCACGCCGACCACTTTTACGGCCCACTGGTGCCCAACACCAGCTACCTGCTCAACTTTGGCCTCACGCCGTACTACAACGGCATGCTGCTCATGTTTCCCAAGGCAAGCAAGCCCGAGGAGCTAAACTCCATTGTGGTGCAAAAAAAGATGTTCGATATTTTTCAGGAGCACAAAAATTGGACAGGAATTTTGCAGGCCGGAACCGTAGGGCAAATCAACGAGCTCATACAGCGCGGCGATGCCGGCGAGCTCATTAAAATTTCCGAAGCGCTGCACGAAAAAAAGTACGCGCAAATTGCCGATATGATTTCATCGCGAGGCAGCGACACCAAGCTGGTGCTCATTGCCGGGCCATCGAGCAGCGGAAAAACCACCACCTCCAAGCGGCTGGCCATACAGCTCAAAGTTGCAGGCTTTACGCCAAAAGTGCTGGAAATGGACAACTACTTTGTAAACCGCGACGACACGCCGCTGGACGAAAACGGCGAGCGCGATTTTGAATCCATCAACGCGCTCGACTTACCGCTGTTCAACGCCCACCTGTGCGACCTTTTGCAGGGCAAAACCGTATCGCTCCCAAAGTTTAACTTCGATGAGGGAAAGCGCATCAATTCAGGCGTAGAAATGGCGCTGAGCGAAAACGACATTCTCATTGTCGAGGGCATTCACGCGCTCAACCCCAAGCTTACCGAAACCGTGGAGCTCAGCAACAAGTTTCGCATTTACGCCTCGGCGCTCACATCAATAAATCTCGACCTCAACAACCGCATTTCCACCACCGACAACCGCCTCATTCGGCGCATGGTGCGCGACTCGTTTTTTCGTGGAAACGACCCCCGCACCACGCTCCGCAGCTGGCCCAGCGTGCGCCGCGGCGAAAACAAAAACATTTTTCCCTTTCAAGAAAACGCCGACGTAATGTTCAACTCCTCGCTGCTGTACGAGCTCAACATGCTGCGCCACTACGCCGAGCCGCTGCTGCGCAACGTAGCGCCCAACGAGCCCTACCACGCCGAAGCCTGCCGCCTGCTCAAGTTCATCAGCTACTTCGAGTTCATTAGCCCTGCCGAGATGCGCAAAATTCCGCCCACCTCCGTCATGCGCGAGTTTATTGGCGGAAGCAGCTTTCTATATTAACTTCACAAAATCGCAACCAATTAATAATCAATTAGTTATAAATATTTTTTTTATCTATACTTAATAAAAATCAGAAAGAGCGCCAATTTATTGTTAAAATTGGGGGATTTTACATAACTTTGCACGTTATATATCTGACACAAACAATTTTTTCGCGCAAAGCTATGAAGAAATTTTTAACCATCGTTGCCGCCATTGGACTTAGCATGGGCGTTGCAAAAGCCGCCGATGCCGGCGTGAAGTTAAACCTCGAAGTGCCCAACCAAGTTACTGCGGGGCAAACGTTTACCGTTACGCTTACCATCGATAAGCAAACCCTCACAGGCTTTGCCCGCTTTCACCAAGATTTGCCGAGAGGCTTTGAGGCCGAGCAAATTGACGACAACAGCAACGCCGGCGCAGTATTTTCCTTTGCCGACCAACGCCTGCGCCTCATTTGGGCTACCCTGCCCGAAGAGTCGAGCGTGAAGGTCAGCTACCGCATCAGAATTACCAGCGCGCGCCTCAAAGGCAACCTTACGCTGGCCGGTCGCTTTACCTACGTGGTGGGCGATGAGCGCCAAGCCGCCGATGTGGAAAGCGCGCCCATTGTTGTTACTCCTGTTAACGAGCAGCAAAGCATCGACATTGAGGCTTTCCAAAACAGCGATGCAAGCTCTACTTTTGAAGCTCCCGCGGCAGCACCGGCTCAAGCAGCTCAACAGCCTACTGCAACAGAGGAAGTTGCACCAACAGCAGTGGCTTCGTCCGATGTGTTTGTGGTGCGCCAAAAGCCCTACATGGTGGACAAAGATTACTACGTAAACCTTCAAGTTACCAAAGGTGCACTTAGCGGGTATGGAAAAATTGAGGAAGAGCAGCTATCTTCAAACGCTAAGGTAGAAGCCATTGAAACCAAGGGTGCGCTGTTCAGCATTGAGGGCAATAAAATCAGCTTTATGTGGATTAACCTGCC
>JAITVR010000200.1 GCA_031285695.1 Prevotellaceae bacterium | reverse complement strand
ATTTTGTGTTCTTTTTAATTTTCGGTGCAAAAATACAACACCGCCCCACTCCGCACAAAGAAAATTCGGTTGAAATTAGGCATTTTTCGGCAAACGGCGGTTTTTTCACGATAAAAAATGCACGAATATGGTATATTCGTGCATTCGTTACCTTGTTATAACAAGAAAAACTTTACTTCTTCTTTACTACAGCCTTAGGCGCAGGCTTCCCTACTGATTTTTTTGATGCAAATAGCTTGGCAAATTCGCGCGGCTTGCGGTTTTTCCACGAGCCCTTGTGGTAAGCGTAGCTGCCAAGCAAGGGAATAACGGTGGTGGCTTCGGCATACACCATTTGCTCGTACACGGTATCGACTTTGCCCCAGCTGCTGGCTTCCTTGAGGGTGGAGCTTGAGCAGGCGCCGTCGCGCACATCGGCTACGGTAATTTGAATGGCGTACTTGTGCATGGGTACATCGTGACCCAAACATTCGGCGCACACCACGGTGTCCTGCGCAAAGTTTTTGGGCACGCCGCCGCCTACCATGAGCAGTCCGGTGGTTTTGGCCTTAATCTTGATGTCGGTAAGCTCACGGAAATCGGCTACCGAATCGATGGTAACGTAGGGCTGCCCCTTCTTCATTTTTTCTACCTGATGCATTACCAAGCCAAAGCCTGCGCTGCAATCGCTGAAGGCAGGTACGAAAATGGGAACGTTTTTTTGGTAGCAGGTTTGAATGAGCGAATTTTTTTTCTTCGCGTTTTTGGTCAGCCACTTTCCGATTTCCCAAATAAATTCGCGCGATGAGTACGGGCGTGGCTCAAGCGAGTCGGCAATTTTTTTGATAGCGCTGTCGCAATCTTGCAGCTGCACCTCGTCAATGTAGGTGTCGTAAATGCGGTCGATGTACAGCGAACGCAGCTGCGAATCATCAACAAACTGCGAGCCCTTGTAGTGCTTGTAGCCGAGCGCTTCGAAAAAATCCATGTCGATAATTGATGCGCCGGTGGAAACCACGGCGTCAATCATGTTGCACTCCACCATATCCACGTACACCTGCATGCAGCCGCCTGCGCTAGTGCTGCCGGCCAGCGTGAGTATGTTGCTGCAAGCCTTATCGGCTACCATGCGCTGAAAAATATCGGTGGCGCGCGCCGTTTCGCGCGAGGCAAACGACATATCGCGCATAGCGTCGATGATGGGAGTTGAGTTTATTTTTTTAATGTCAACGTGCTTGATTACTTCGTTGAGCATTGATTTTTTGGTAGGTTTTGCCATTTTTTTACAAAAAGAAGATTAGGAAGTTTAAGAAGTCTAAGAAGATTAGGAAAATTCTTCTTAGACTTCCTAAAATTCTTAAACTTCCTCTTTTTATCCTTTAATTATTGGGTGAAAATATGAAGTGAAGCAGAGTGAAACCAGCGCTGTGCCGTGCTTTTTGGCGGGTACAATGGTTTCGCTGAGGTAGTGAATATCTTTGAGCTCGTAATCCTCCTCAAATCCGTTTACGTACAACTCATCAAGGCTCATACCTAAGTATTTGCGAAGCTCTTCGGAGCTGTAGTCGCCGTAGTTTTCGCACACCAATCCGCCAAAGCGCTCGTTGGTTTTGCGGTTGAAAAGCCAGCCGTAAATAATGCCTGCCGAGCCGCGCTCGCCCTTGCCCACGGTGCAGGTGCTCATGATAGATTCCACCACTGCGCCGTGCACCATATCCTTGGGCTGCTCTATAAGGTTGGCAATGCCGGGCAGGATTGAGGAGTAGGTCATAATGTTAAACTTCTCAATGTTGGCGTCCTTTAGCGCAAGGTGGTATGAGCCGGCGTGCACGGTAATATCGCTTTCGCCCTTGCCGCGCGTTTCAAAGTAATCTTTAGGAATGCGGCAGCCGAGGGTAATGCCCCAGGGCTCGTTTTGGCCAAGCTGCAGGCCTGCGGGGTGGTTTTGACCGGACAGCATGCCCTGCATTTCTTTTTCTGTAACAACAGCAACCGGATTGATTGTTGAATTCTTCATTTTCAGTTCATAAAGTATAAATTGGTGAATAAAAAGCAATTTTTGCTACCTGTAGCTACCACGCACAGCACGCAACCGACGGAAGCTGCGCTAATGAGCACAACTATCTATCAATCAAGCCTTTGTGATTATTTTTTTTACAGGGAGACTATGTGGGGCTTCAATCAGATGTTGAACCGCACGGCTATGCTCGACAGGAGTGAGCATAGTACAACATTCCTATAAACGGACAAGAGGTGCTTGCCGTTAAGCGGAAGATGGCGTGAGTAAAGGTTTTTCATTTTAATTTAAGCAATCAAAAAACAGGTTTTTACGCCTGAAAAACAAAAAATGACCTTTATCCTCGCACCCGACTTTTTTTGTAAAAGCTGTCAGGATTTGAGAATGTTGTATTTCTTTTGGAGGTTAACCCGCAGAAAGTAGGCTGCAAAAGTAGTATAAAAAATCGTTAAAACAACTTTTTTTGTAAAAATATTTACATTTTATCGAATATAGATAAATCTGCTTACCTTTGCGGCGGAACTTTTTACGCTATGAGAACGCACGTTATTGCTCGCTACACCGGCCTTGCGCTAATGCTCAACGCCCTTTTCATGCTCCTTTCGGTGGGCGTGTCGCTGCTGCACCGCGATGCGGCGCTGGTGCCGCTGCTGGTATCGGCGGCGGTTACGGGCGTGGTAGGTTTTAGCGCCTTTGTACTTTCGCGCCAAGAGGTGGAAATTAACATGCGCGAGGGCTACCTCATTGTCGTTTTGGGTTGGGTAATGAGCTGCACGTTTGGCATGCTGCCCTACCTGCTCTACGGCGGCGAATTTTCGCTGGCCAACGCTTGGTTTGAAAGCGTGTCGGGCTACACCACCACCGGCGCCACCATTTTGAGCAATGTGGAGGCGCTGCCCAAGGGTTTGCTGTTTTGGCGTTCGTCCACCACGTGGGTGGGCGGCGTGGGCGTGGTAGTTTTTACGCTGCTGGTTTTACCTTCGATGGGCAGCGCCAAAATGCGCCTTTCGCGCATGCAGGTAGGTGCGCTAAAGCATGAAGAGGCCAAGTACAGCATGCAGCAAATTGTGCGCATTATTTTGAGCGTGTACGTGGGCATAACCGTTACGCTCACGCTGCTGCTGTGGATAGCGGGCATGAGCTTTTTCGATGCGATAAATCATGCGTTTTCTACCGCCGCCACGGGCGGTTTTAGCGTAAAAAATGCGAGCATAATGGCCTACGAAAGTCCTCTTATTGAGGGCATTCTCATAGCGTTCATGATTATTTCCAGCCTCAACTTTGGCTTGCTGTACGTGGCTTTCGCCAAAAAATTCACCACGCTGCTCAACTCGTCGGTGGTGCGCTACTTTGTGGCCTCGCTGGCGGTGGGCGCGCTGCTGATAACCATCAACTTGGTGCAAATGGGCGTGTACGATTCGTGGCTGCGCGCGCTACGCGATGCTGCATTTCAGGTGGTAGCTATGGCCTCTACCACCGGCTTTGCCGCCAGCAGCAACGCCGCATGGCCGGCTTTTTCGGTGCTCATTTCCTTCTTTTTCATGCTGCAATGCGGCTGCATAGGCTCTACCTCGGGCGGCATAAAGGCCGACAGGGTGCTCATTTTTTACAAGGCTTTTGTGGCAAACGTGCGCAAAACGCTTCACCCCAACGCCGTTATACCCGTGCGCCTGCGCGGCGTGGCGCTTGACGAGGAGCTGGTTTCTGCCACCACGCTGTTTATAGCGCTATACATGGCCACTTTTTTTGCCACCGCGCTGCTGCTGCTGTTTACCGGGCTCGATTTGCTTACCGGACTTTCGGCTGCCGCTGCTGCCTTAGGCAACGTAGGGCCGGGTTTTGGCGAGATATACTCGCTGGGCAACCACAGCGCATTTTCCGGCGCAGCAAAAACAATTTGCAGCATCGCCATGCTGCTTGGCCGCTTAGAAATATACGGGCTGCTCATCATTTTTTACTACCGCTACTGGCGATAATTTTTTTTGAGCTTATGCAAAAATATTTTTGGATACTTCTGTGCGCAATCCTTCTCGCTACGCCATTTGCGCAAGCGCAAGAGGAGGAGTACGACAAGGAAATTGAGAAGCTTTCGGCGCAAATAGCCAAGCGACCAAAAGATGCCTCGTTGCTGCTCAAGCGCGCAAATTTGCTCTGCGAAACGGAGGAGTACGAAGCCGCAATTCTTGACTACAACAAGGCGCTGGAGCTGTCGCCAAGCGAGGAGCTTTACCTAAAATGCAGCGAAGCCTTGGCCGAAACCGAAGACTACATAATGGCGTACCTTACGCTATCGCAGGGCATACAGCAGCTGCCCAACCGCCATGCGCTGCACGCCGCCCGCGCCGATATTTCAGTGCTTAAGGAGGAGTGCGCCGCCGCTGTAAATGATTACACCGCCGCCATAAACATGAGTAAAGCTGAGCCCGACTACTACCGCGCCCGCGCTTGGGCTTTTGCAAAGCAGAAAAATTTTGCAAACGCCATAGCCGACTACAATGAGGTGGTGCGGCTCACCGGCAGCAACGATGCCGGCTTGAGCCTCAGCGAGCGCGGCGAAATTTACCTACAGCAAGAAAACTACGCGGCTGCCTTGGCCGACTTTGACAAGGCCATTGCGCTCAACGCCGAAGCGCAAAAGCAGCACGAGCTTGAGCCCTCCGACCACTTTTACTACCTGCGCGGCATAGCCTACATGGGCTTGAAAAATTACAAGGCTGCTTTAGCCGATTTCAGCAAGGCCATAGCTATAGAAAATTCTGCCGCCGAGTACTACGAAGGCCGCAGCCAAGCCCACGAAGCCTTAGCGCAGCACGCCGAGGCAAAAAAAGATGCTGCTACCGCAAAAAGGCTGAAAAAATAAAAAAGAGATAAAACGATAAATAGATAAAGGGATAAAATTTATCTTGTTATCGTCCAAAGGACATTTATCTTTTCGGAATAATGCGCTTTATGCCCTTCTCCTTGTCGTGCAGAACCTGCCGGAGCATCTCTAATTTAGTGCACGGTAAAAGGCCTTCCGTCATTGCACACACGCTTTTCGTGTTAAACATTCGTAAATAGTCCGTTGTTATAAACAATCGCTTGTTCATATTAGCTGAAGCTAACATTTTTTGCTTTACCTTTGTACGTCCATCTCAAACTCTTTTATATAGTTAGGGTTGCAAGAGGGAATATTTTTTCGAGGAAAATCAGAGGTAAACTCCAGGCAGGTTAAATTTTTGTGTTCTTACACAATAATTATCCCTGTTTGCACGTTAAGTATGGTAGCAGCGCGTATTGTGCTCCGTGTTTAGGTAAACAAAAATAATTAATATACTAATTTTTACAGCTATGGCTACAATCAGAAGGTTTAGAAGCATCAGCCTTGTTGGGTTATTTGCACTTTGTATGTTGGTGCTACCCGCAGCGTATGCTCAAACGGACGTGGAGGCAACTATTACGTCAACCAACTTTGACGTGAAGACAAAGTCAATCTACGCCGAAATGAACTACACGCCTCGTTCGTGTGGAAATTACCAAATTCGGTTTTATCTAAAAACCAAAAGGAGCGGGGAGCAAGACCCCAACCAAAAAACCAAAACGGCTATTTCGCTGGATACGGCCTACAGCAACATTCACGGTAGCCGAAAGATAAGCACCTATACCGATGGAAATCCAAGTAGTCCGTACTCGTACAAGGTGCTTAACCTTGACCGTACTTCGGTAGGTGGTTATTTTTTGCGCTTCTCGCTTGATGCCGCACACGAAGATATTTCGAGCGAGGACTCTGCAGAGATTTGCCTACAGGTGTTTCGTACTGCCTACAACTGTGTGGCATGCGGCGTAAACTACACCGACCGCGCTTTTACTCCTAACGATGTTTCGGCAGATTGTCCCTACCAAGATGACAATCCCAACAACAACGATGACCTTGTGGCTTGCGAAAAGTCGGGTGACCAAAAGAACTGGTGGGCATGGGTGCAAGACCCTCGCGACTGTAACGTGTACAAGGTGGTAAAAATGCCTGACGGACGGTGGTGGTTTGCGCAAAACCTCAACTACCAGCAGTACATAAACTATAACCCCGGTGCAAGGCAAGACGCAAGTATGCCGAATATGAATAAGCCCATATACTTCTGTCCGGGACCGCAAGGTGCTGGTCAAAACATTAATCCCTACTACGAAACAGGCGACAACGATAGGGTAAAGTGGGGTTGCCACATATATGGTGCGCTATATCCTTGGAAAACCATTATGGCACTTGACGGCGATGGCCCCGATAGTGCTCCACAGCCTGTTACGCACATGGCTACTTCAAAAATTAGAGGCGTGTGTCCTCCGGGTTGGTACGTGCCCAACGATTACGATTGGGGCGTGATGTTAAACTATGCCGAGGGAACTCCTTGTGCCGGTAAGGAAACAGCACCAAGTGATAACCGCACTCCGCCAAGTAATAACTGCAACCACCTTACTCGTATAGTAAACACGGTGGAGCCCTACTCGTTGATTGTTACTGGCACTACCGATGATGATGGTGGAAATAGTCCCGCAGCAGTAGCCCTCAACGGTATGGCCTCTGTTACAGGCAACGATTCGGTGTTTTTCTACAGGTTGGGTGCTCGCGCTTCTCGTGCGTTAAAGGCAAACCTTAACTGTGGTGGTCCCGTGCTGTGCGACAATGATAATACCAATAATGCAAGCTATAGATGGGGGTTATACACTAATGGTACCGGCTCTACAAAGTTTGCCTACACGCGTTGGGCGTATTCTACAAACCAGGGTGTTGACGATTTTGGCTTTTCGGTGTTGCCGGCGGGCTTCCGTCACAGTATGGGAGGTGGTGCCAATGGCTATTTCTTTGGGCGCGGTGCTTACGCTATATTTGCTTCCGCTACAGCTGCCGATAATGCAGGCAGCATACCCGTGTTGCGCATGTTTACCTACAACGAAGCTACTGTAACGCGCTTTTTTGCTACAAGGCCAAACAGCCTGTATAGCGCTTTTTCGGTACGCTGCATTAAGTAAAAACGAAAAATAGAAAATGGCTATGAATACTAAAATGAAAAAAGCGTTGGGTCTGCTGCTGGGGGTTTCTCTCTCAGTTGCTGCTACGGCTCAAGTAAAAAGCGCCAAGGTAAACAACACCAATACCGACCTTGAGAATGGTAGGG
>JAITVR010000194.1 GCA_031285695.1 Prevotellaceae bacterium | reverse complement strand
TCGCCGTTGCGCACCATTTCCACGGCTTTGGCTGCGGCCTTGTTTTCATCGGCTTCCTGCACAATGCGGAATTTTCCTGCGTCGATTTTTTCTTCGGCACATACCTTTTTTATTGTCTCTTCATCGCCCACCAAAATGCCGTCGATTAGGCCGCGGTCAATGGCCATGCTTACTGCACCAATGGTGTGCGAGTCGTTGGCATATGCCGCCACCAACTTCTTTTTGCCTTTTGCTTTTACTTTTTCTACTAACTGTTCGAGCTTTGTAATCATTTTTTTATAGGTCGTTTATTTGTTTAAAATTTATTCTTTTTACTGCTTTAAAAAAAGATAAAGCGAAATATCTTTTTATCAATTTATCAGCCTTTCTTCCCCACAATATTCATCGTATCCACGGCAATTACCAGCTCCTCGTTGGTGGTAATGGTCATGAGCTTTACCTTTGAATTTGGTGTGGAAATGAGCTGGTCTTTTCCGCGCAAACCCTTGTTGGCAGCGGCATCAAACTCGGCTCCCACGTACTGCAAGTTGGCGCATACGCCGGCACGCACCAGGTCATCGTTTTCGCCCACGCCGCCGGTAAAAATAATGAGGTCAACGCTGCCCATGGCGGCCACGTGCGAGCCTATGAATTTGCGCACGCTGTATATAAACATTTCGCGCGCAAGCGTAGCTTTTTCGTCGCCCTTTTCTTCGGCTATCTCCAAGTCGCGCATGTCGCTACTTTGCCCCGAAATGCCGTACACGCCGCTTTCCTTATTGATAAGGTTGTTCAGCCCGTTTAGGTTGAGCTGCTCTTTTTCGGCCACGTAAAAAAGTACGCCGGGGTCGATGGTGCCGCTGCGCGTGCCCATGATGAGGCCGTCAACGGGCGTGAAGCCCATAGAGGTGTCAACGGATTTGCCCTGCTTAATGGCGGTTATTGACGCTCCGTTGCCCAGGTGGCAGGTTACAATGTTGGTTTTATTGAAGTCTAAGCCTAAAATTTTGCACGCCTTTTGCGCCACGTAGCGGTGGCTGGTGCCGTGAAATCCGTAGCGGCGAATGCGGTATTGCTCGTAGTAGCGGTACGGAAGGGCGTACAGATACGCGGGTTTGGGCATGGTTTGGTGAAACGAGGTATCGAACACCGCCACCTGCGGCACGCCGGGCAGCAAGGTTTCCATGGATAAAATTCCGCGCAGGTTGGCCGGATTGTGCAGCGGCGCCAGCTCAATGCACTTTTCAATGGCCGATTTTACCTCGGCGTTAATCAGCGCACTTTCCACAAAAAATTCGCCGCCATGCACCACGCGGTGCCCCACTGCGTTAATTTCCTTAATATTGCTCAGCACGCCGTGCTCGGGGTGCACCAGCGCATCGAGTATGAGGTTAATGCCCACCGTGTGGTCGGGGATTCCCGTTACGGCCGAGTACGCGGTTTTGCCCTCGGGCTTGTGCTTAATAGTGCCATCGGTAAAGCCCACGCGCTCCACCGCGCCTTTGGCCAAGAGCGCGTACTGCTCGGCAGTTTCCATTTTCAGCACTTGATACTTGATGGACGAACTGCCGCAGTTTAAAACTAAAACAACCATTTCAACAATTATAAATTAAAATTAAGAATTAAAAGGAATGTGCGCACAGCAACGCGCGCATATAGGGACTGTAAAAGTAGCCATTTTTTCTTGTAGTGTAAAATGATTGTTGAAAAAAATATTCGGGTGCAAGGTACACGGCAAAAAGGCAAAGGGTAAAAGCCGGAGTTTTCGGCTCTTTTACGCCTACTAATCACTAACCTCTAACCACTAATCACTATTTTTTTTACCTTTGCCGCATGATTGACCTCAGCTCCACCATAGCCGCCATTTCTACGCCTGCAGGCGTGGGCGGCATTGCCGTTGTGCGCATCAGCGGCGCGCAGGCGTTCGATGTTTGCGACAAAATTTTTGCCTCGCCTACCGGCAAAAAGCTGAGCGAACAAAAAACTGCCACCGCACATTTTGGCAAAATTATTTTTGAAAACACTACTATTGACGAGGTGCTTGCCACCGTTTTTCGTGCGCCGCACTCGTTTACCGGCGAGGATACGGTAGAAATTTCGTGCCACGGCTCCACCTACATTCAGCAGCAAATTTTGCAGGCGCTCATGGGCAGCGGCGCAAGCATGGCGCAGCCCGGCGAGTTTACCATGCGCGCTTTTTTGAACGGAAAAATGGACTTGGCGCAGGCCGAAGCCGTGGCCGACCTCATAGCCTCAAGCACGCGCGCCATGCACCGCGTGGCCATGCAGCAAATGCGCGGCGGCTACTCCAATGATATTCGCGCGCTGCGCGATAAGCTGCTGCACTTTGCCAGCATGCTGGAGCTGGAGCTCGATTTTACCGACGAAGATGTGGAGTTTGCCAACCGCGATGAGCTGAAGAATTTGCTGCGCGAAATTTTACGGGTAATTGAAAAGTTGACCGCCTCTTTTTCCGTAGGCAACGCCATAAAAAAAGGCGTTCCGGTGGCCATTGTCGGTGCACCGAATGTGGGAAAAAGCACCCTGCTGAACGCGCTGCTGAACGACGAAAAAGCAATCGTTTCGGACATTGAAGGCACCACCCGCGATGCCATTGAGGACACCATTACGCTGGGCGGCGTGCTCTTCCGCTTTATTGACACGGCGGGCATTCGCCACAGCACCGATGTGGTAGAAAATCTGGGCATTGAGCGCACTTTTGAAAAAATGAGCAAGGCAGCCATCGTCATTTTGCTGCTTGATGCCACGCGCCCCGAAACCTTCGGCAGCCTTGAGAAAATACAGGCGCAGCTGAGCGCAGAGCAGCAGCTGGTGGTGGTGGTAAATAAAAGTGACGCTCTCAACAACTCTTGTCATTGCGGGCTTGACCCGCAATCCCCCGATTTTGAGATTGCGGGTCAAGCCCGCAATGACAGCGGCATCAAACTTTCTGCCAAAAACAAAACCGGCCTGCAGGAACTGGAGCAAAAGCTGCTCGAATGTGCCAGCATTCCCAACAGCTTGGGCAGCGACAGCATAGTGAGCAACGCCCGTCACTACGAGGCTTTCAGCCATGCGCAGCAGTCGATTGAGCGCGCGCTTGAGGGGCTAAACACGGGGCTGAGCGAAGAGCTTGTGGCCTTTGAAATTCGCGAGGCCACGCGCCTCCTTGGCAGCATTGTGGGCGACATTTCGGACAACGATATTTTGGGAAATATTTTTGAAAAGTTTTGCGTAGGGAAGTAGCGTAAATTTTGCTTTTTTCTGACATGATTAACATGATTTACAGGCAATCCTGTTAATCATGTCTAATTATCCCGTTCGGCTGAGGCACTTGCCACGGCTCAACGCGATACCCCCACCCCCCTAAAGGGGGCTATAACCGTTGTGGGATAGTGAGCAGTTTCCCTGTTGTCATTGCGAGGAGCGAGGTACGAGCGAAGAAGCAATCTCAAGCCCGATTGTGAAATTGGCTCCGCCGAACTCCGCTTCGCTACGGTTGCTTCGCTAAACCCACTCGCAACGACGTGGTTTTTCGACAAACTCAGCATGACAGCGGGGGAGGGTAAATCGTTACTCGTTTTCCTTTTTATCTGAGGTAATTTCGTTCAGCTCCTCGGTGGTCAGCTCTTTTACGGTTGAAATAACCATGTTGCGCTCCAAAAATTCGCCTAGCTCATTGCAGGCGT
>JAITVR010000191.1 GCA_031285695.1 Prevotellaceae bacterium | reverse complement strand
ACGGAAACGCGGCACGCGCCGCACATGCCGGTGCCGTCAACCATAAGCGTGTTGAGGCTTACAATGGTGTGCACGTTGTAGGCTTTTGTGGTTAGCGCCACAAATTTCATCATTATCATGGGGCCAATGGCAATCACAATGTCGTACTTTTTGCCCTGCTTGTCCACCAAATCTTTGAACAATTCGGTTACCAAACCTTTGAAACCCGCGCTGCCATCGTCGGTTGCTACGTACAGGTTTTTGGCGGCAGCCTTCATTTCGTTTTGAAGAATGAGCAAATCTTTGTTTTTTGCGCCAACAATTACATCGGCTTTTGCGCCCTGCTCGGCCAGCCACTTTACCTGCGGGTAAACGGGCGCAGTGCCCAGCCCGCCGGCAATGAAGAGTATGTTTTTTTGCTGCAACTCTTCTTTAGAAAAATGCACCAGCTCGCTCGGGTGCCCCAGCGGACCAACAAAGCTGGCAAAACCATCGCCCTCGTTGAGCGCGCAAATTTTGCGGCTCGATGCGCCAACAACTTGCGTAACAATGGTTACCGTGCCTTTTTCGGCGCTGTAATCGCAAATGGTGAGGGGAATGCGTTCGCCGTTTTCGTCAACGCGAACAATGAGGAACTGTCCGGGCTGCGCGGCTTTGGCTACGCGCGGCGCGGCAACGTCCATGAGGTAAATGTCCTTGGCAAGGAGCTGTTTTTTTACAATTTTGAACATGATTTTTATAAAAGTTGAGAGTTGAGAATTGAGAGTTGAGAATGAAAAATCACTCTCAATTTTCAACTTTCAATTCTCCATTAATTGAAATTTTTTCTACTCTGCACGTGTGTCGTCCGCCTTCAAACTCGGTTTCGAGAAAGGCTTTTACAATTTCCTTCGCCTCATTTTCGTCAATAAAACGGGCGGGAAGTACGCAAATATTGGCATCGTTGTGCAGGCGAATGAGCGTGGCTACCTGCACGTTCCACGCCAAGCCGGCGCGCACGTGCTGGTGCTTGTTGAGCGTTATGGCCATGCCATTTCCCGTTCCGCAAAGCGCAATTCCTGCTTTTACCTGCTTCATTTCCAAAGCATTGGCAAGTTGGTGAGCAAAGTCCGGATAGTCAACGCTGGCGGTGGAGTTGGTGCCAAAATCGCGCACGTTGTAGCCCATTTCGAGTAGCATGGGGCGCAGCAGCTCCTTCATTTCGTAGCCTGCGTGGTCGGCGGTAATTCCTATGGTTTTCATTTTTTAAATACGGAAAAACAGAAAAAAAGGAAAATAGAAAAACGGAACAAGTTGACGGAAAAATTTGCCGTATTTTTTATTCTATTTTTCTGTATTTCTCTTTTACTTTTTTCCCTTTTTAGTTACTCAATTATTTTTGTTTTCCAGCCCTGCTTTGCAAAAAAATCAAGCGCAGTGGGCAGCGCGTAGCTCAAGTTTTTCATAGACTTTTTTGAGTCGTGAAACACAATGATGGAGCCCGGCCGCGCGTGGTTAATCACAATGCCGGCGCAGCGCGTGCGCGATACGTGGCGGCTGTAGTCGCGGCTCAGCACGCTCCACATCACTATTTTGTAGCGCTCGCTCAGCACGCGCGCCTGGTTGGGGCCAATGCGTCCATACGGCGGGCGAAACAGCGCGCTGTGCATAAATTCATCGGCCAAATCCACATCTTCCACGTACGCGCCGGTGCTCATGCCCCAGCCCTTTTGGTGGCTGTAGGTGTGGTTGCCCACGGCGTGCCCCGCCTCGCGTATGAGCTTAAATGTTTCGGGGTACTGCTCCACATTTTTGCCTAAGCAAAAAAACGTGGCGCGAGCGTTGTACTGCTTTAGCGTGTCGAGCACCCAGGGCGTGGTTTCGGGGTTTGGTCCGTCGTCAAACGTGAGAAAAACGCCGTCCTGCTCATCGGGAAAATCCCAGGTGAACGAGGGGTGAAATTTTCGCAGTATGGAGGCCGTTGAAATCATAATGAATAATTGACAATTGACAATGAACAATGAACGCACAAGCCGGCGTGCACTATCATTGTCAATTCCATTATCAATTGTACATTGATAGTATGTCGTTCAACTTTTTTTCCTGCTCCACTTGGTTGTGGCGCTTGGCCGATTGCGACATTCGGCGCAGGTACTGAAGCGCAATGCTGTACTCGTAGTCGGCATCGGGGCTGCGCTTTAGGCTGCGGAAGTAGCGTAGCTGCTGCTCGGCATCGGTGGCAATGCCGTTGGCCACAGCGTTGGCGCGCTCATTTTCGCCTACAATGTACAGCACGTCAACAATGGTTGCAGCGTCGTAGTAAATCGAAATTTCCGGCGCGGGAAAAGCTTCTAAGTATTTACTAATCAATGCTTTAGCCTTGTCGTTTTTTTCCTCATTAACGAGGGCTATAATGCAGCGTATAAAGGCGTTGCGCTCGGTGGCCATCATGCGGCGGCTGTTTTCGTCGTAATATACCTTGGGGTTGTTCAAGTTGCGAAATACAAATACGTTCATCAGCTTGTCGTAGGCGCTGTCGGCGTTGGTGTAGCCGTAAGTGTCGTTGCCGCTCATGCGGCCGGCGGGTACCAGCAGCTGCGGTACAAACAGGTTGGCAAAGCCTTCGTTTTTGAAGTATTTATCGAGCCCTAAGTTGTACGAAGCGGGCGCAGTTGTTCCCCAGTAAATGGGACGATTCCAGCTGAAATTTGCCAACAAGTCAATAATAGCCAACGAGTTGCGATACATGGTGCTGCCAAGGTTTATATCAACGTAGGGGAGAATGTCGGGCATGTTGGTTACCACGCCGCGCTCCTGCCGTCCGTCCATTTTATCGCGAAAAACTGCGGCTTGCTCTTTTTCTATAATGCCTGCACGCAGCGCGTTTTCTACGTTGGTTTCAATGCGCAGCGTTTTGCTGGGGAAGTAGTCAATGCTTTCCATGCCGCGGTAGTTGGAGCGGCCCTTGGTGCTTGGCGCATCGCTTATCACAAAGTCCATGGCTTTTTTAATATCCAGCGGCTCCTTTATTCTATCCTGCACGGCCACAATGGCGCGGCGCGAGCCGGCTACCTTTTCGCGCGTAAGCGACATGGGCAGCGGCGCGGACTTGTAGTATGCCTGCTGCATTTGCTCAATGTACCACTCGGCGCTGGCGTACGAGAGGTTCATAAGGCGAACATCGGTGCGCACGCCCTCCACCTCCTGTATGTACCAAAGCGGGAAAGTATCGTTGTCGCCGTAGGTAAAGAGCACGCTGTTGGGCTTACAAGAATTAAGATAATTGTAGGCAAAATCTCTTGCCAGGTAGCGACCGCTGCGGTTGTGGTCGTCCCAGTTTTCCTTAGCCATTACGCAGGGCACCAAGGCCAAGCTGGCTACGGTGGCTACGCTTCCGGCAATTACGGGTTTTGAAATAATTTTGCGCAAACCCTCAGCCACTGCTGCCACGCCAATGCCAATCCACAGCGCAAAGGCGTAGAATGAAGCGGCGTAGGCGTAATCGCGCTCACGCGGCTGTATGGGGTTTTGGTTGAGGTACATAACAATGGCTATGCCGGTAAAAAAGAACAGCAGCGCAAGCACTGTAAAATCTTTTTTGCTGCGCTTGTACTGAAAAAACATGCCCGCCAAACCTAAAATCAAGGGCAGCATGTAGTACTTGTTGCGTGCCTTGTTGGCCTTCATGCTGTCGGGCAGCAGGCTTTGGTCGCCGCCTAAGCGCGAATTATCAATAAACGGAATGCCCGAAATCCAGTTGCCCTTTGTAGATTCGCCGTGCCCTTGCAGGTCGTTTTGCCTTCCGGCAAAATTCCACATAAAGTAGCGCAGGTACATGTAGCCAACTTGATAGGTTAGGAAAAAGCTGATATTTTCGGCAAAAGTAGGCACGTACACCACCTCGTTTTCGCCGGTGGCAGCGTTGCGAGTGCGCACAGGTTTTCCCTTAAATCCGCCGTTCCACGTTTTGTAAAAATCTGCGTGCCCATCGCCATTGCTGAACATGCGGGGAAAAATGGTGGTAAATTTTTCGTCATAAACCAGCTTTGTTTTGTGGTCCACCACCTCATACTTACCGTTGAGCGCAGCATACACCGCGCCGCCATCTTCGCCGTAAGCCTGCGGTGCGTTAAAGTACTGACCCTTAAATAGTGGACGGTCGCCGTACTGCTCGCGGTTGAGGTAGCTCATTAGGCTAAAAACGTTGTCGGGGTTGTTTTGGTCCATGCTTGGGTTGGCCGCCGAGCGCACCAGCACCATGGCGTACGAGCCGTAGCCAATGAGCATTACCGTTACGCACAGCGCAATAATGTTGGCCAGCTGTTTGCCATTTTTGTACGTGCGCCAAATAAGATGAGCAAGTCCGGCAAAAAGCAGCACCACAAAAAACAGCAAACCGCTGTTGTACGGCAGCCCAAAGCTATTGACAAACAGCAGCTCAAACCACGAACCGATAGTCCACGTAAGTGGAATAATACCGTAAAGCGTTGCACCTAAAATAATTACAGATATTGCCGAGGCGTAAATCAAACCCTTGGTGCTGGTTTTGTACTTTTTAAAGTAGTACACCATTACCATGGCCGGAATAGCCAGCAGGTTAAGCAAGTGCACGCCAATACTCAAGCCCATAAGGTAGGCAATAAGCACCAGCCAGCGGTTGGCGTAAGTCGTATCGGCCTCGCTTTCCCACTTCAAAATTGCCCAAAAAACCAAGGCGGTAAACAGCGACGAAATGGCGTAAACCTCGCCCTCAACCGCCGAAAACCAAAACGTATCGCTAAACGTGTAGGCTAACGAACCCACTGCGGCTGCGCCAAAAATCACAATCATGTCGTAGGCGGAGTGCGCACCGTCTTTTTGGCGAAACAATTTTGCCATAATGTGCGTGAGCGACCAAAACATGAACAGAATGGTAAAGCTGCTCGACAGCGCCGACATTACGTTGACCATCATAGCGGCATTGCTCGGGTGGAACAGGATAAACAGGCGACCCAGCATCAAAAAAAGCGGCGCTCCGGGAGGGTGGCACACCAGCAGCTTGTTGGCGCTGGCAATAAACTCGCCGCAATCCCAAAAAGGAACCGAGGGCTCAATAGTCAACAGGTACACCACGGAGGCTATGGCAAAGGTCAGCCAACCGAAAATTAAGTTCAACCTCTTGAAATTCAACATATTACGCTGATTTTAAGTGAAAATACAAACCGCTAAGTTACGCATTTTAGTTGACAATTGATAACGGACAATGGATAATTATTGTTCATTATTCATTGTCCATTGTCCATTGTTTTCGTACCTTTGCTCGTTGGTGCATCGTTCATTTTCAATTTTCAACTCTCAATTCTCCATTGTTTTATGACAACACGACAGCTCAAGGTGGGGCGGCAGCTCCAAAAAGATATTGGCGAAATCATTCAGCGGCAGGGCATGGCGGCCTACGGCGGCGCGCTGCTTACCGTTATGGGCGTAGAAATGAGCCCCGATTTGAGCTTTGCCAAGGTGGTGCTCAGCGTTTTTCCGTCCAACAAAATTGCTGAGGTAAAGTCGCTCATCAACGAAAAAGTGATTCGCAACGAGCTGGGTCGCCGCGTAAAAAATCAGCTGCGCATAGTGCCCGAGCTCGCCTTTGTATTCGATACCTCGCTCGATTACGTCGAAAATATTGACCGACTGCTGAAGGAAAATCCGGTAAAAAATCAAGACGAATAAAAAACTTGCGCACATTGTCATTGCGGGCTTGACCCGCAATCCCTTACAGTTGAGTTGCCTTGATTTGGAGATTGCGGGTCAAGCCCGCAATGACAGCATAATTTGAAACTTGGAATTTGAAACTCTCCCTTTTCATATCGCGCCGGTACCTGTTTGCCAAAAAATCGCACAACGTTATCAACCTCATTTCGCTGGTAAGCGCGGTGGGCGTAGCGGTGGGCTCGTTGGCGCTGGTGGTGGCGCTGTCGGTTTACAACGGCCTCGACGATTTAATAAAATCGCTGTACAACGCCCTTGCGCCCGACCTCAAAATTACCGCCGTTGAAGGTAAAGTTTTTAGCTCGCAACTATTTGATTGTCAAATAGTTACAGAAAATAAAAACATTGCTTTTTATTCCAAAATTTTAGAAGAAAATGCGCTTTTGAAGTACCGCAGCAAGCAGCACATTGCCACCGTGCGCGGCGTCGATAGCGTTTTTTTGCAGCGCTCGGGCATTGGCAAAAGCATTATTGAGGGCGAAGCGGTGGTGCGGCGCGGCGATGTAAACACGGCCATTGTGGGCAAGTCCATCGCCATGACGCTCGGCCTGCGCCCGCACTTTTTCGACCCGCTGTGGGTATATTTTCCCAAGCGCGGACAAAGCTTGCAAACGCTCAACCCCGCTACAGCCTTCAACCAGGAGTACCTGCGCCCCGCCGGCATTTTTTCTATCGAAATGGACGCTGATTCGCGCTACGTTTTTGCGCCGCTTGCGCTGGTGCAAAACTTGTTGGGATACAAAAACGAAGTTTCGAGCGTGGAATTATATTTGAAACCGGAGGCCAACCCGAAGAGCGTAAAAAAAGAGGTGCAAAAAATTGTAGGAAAGGATTTTAAGGTGCAAACTAAAGCGGAGCAAAACGAGGTAATTTTCCGCATGATGCAAAGCGAAAAGTGGGCAACTTTTTTCATTCTGTTTTTTGTTTTGCTTGTAGCTTCGTTCAACTCCATTGGCTCGCTCACCATGCTCATTATCGAAAAGAAAAAAGATGTGCAAACCCTGCGCAGCCTTGGCGCCACCGATGGTTTGGTGCGCCGCATTTTTGTGCAGGAAGGATTGATGATTTCGCTCTTGGGCTGCGCCATTGGCGTGGCGCTTGGCTTAGCGGCGTGCTGGGCGCAAATTCACTTCAAAATTATTAAGCTCAGCGGCAACTTTGTCATCGATGCTTATCCGGTAAAAATTGCCGCTGCGGATATTCTGCTCGTGTTTGTGGCCGTAACGCTCATAGGCTTTGTGGCCGCCAACATTCCGGTAAGGTATTTGCTGAAAAAATTGTAAAGAAAGTGGCGGTTGGCAGTGGCTACCGCGCGTTGTCACCCTGAGCCTGTCGAAGGGTGTGGCGAGGATGAGCCCCACGCCTCAATGCTTCGACAGGCTCAGCATGACAACCCACAGTGGGCTGTCTAAAAAACTATTTTCCCATGCAAGAACGTAAGCCCGATTGGCTAAAAATAAAGCTGGAAACCACGGGCGAATATCCGAAAATTCGCAAAATTGTGGAGCAAAATCGCCTGCACACCATTTGCAGCAGCGGAAAATGCCCCAACATTGGCACCTGCTGGAACATGGGCACGGCCACCTTCATGATTTTGGGCGATATTTGCACGCGCTCGTGCAAATTTTGCGCCACCAACACCGGAAAACCACTTGCGCCCGATGTAAACGAACCGCAAAAAGTGGCGGAAAGTATTCGCCTCATGCAATTGAAACATTGCGTAGTTACCTCAGTTGACCGCGATGATTTGCCCGATAAGGGCGCCGATTTTTGGGCAAAAACCATTCACGCTATTCGCGAAAAAAATCCGCAAATTCTTATCGAAGTATTGGTTCCCGATTTCGATAATGTTGACGAATTTTTACAAATAGTTTTTGCTGCAAAGCCCGATATTTTTGGGCACAATATGGAAACCGTAAAGCGACTTTCGCCGCAAGTGCGCAGCCGCGCCAAGTACGCCGATAGCTTACAAGTTTTGCGTAAAGCGCACGAAAACAGGCTTGTAACCAAGTCGGGCATTATGGTTGGCATAGGAGAAACGGCGGTAGAAGTCGAAGAAGTTTTAGCCGATTTGCGCAGCGTGGGCTGCCAAATGATAACCATTGGTCAGTACCTGCAGCCGACTAAAAATAATTTGCCAGTAAGCGAATACGTTACGCCCGAGCAGTTTGAAAAGTACCGAATACTCGGGTTGAAAATGGGCTTCAGCAGCGTAGAAAGTGCGCCGCTGGTGCGCTCATCATTCATGGCCGAGCGCAGCTTTATAGAGGCAAAAATGCAAAGGTAGCATGAACGAAAAACTACAATACATCGACTGGGGCTTGATTGACTACAAGGCTGCGTGGGACAAGCAAACCGAGCTGTTCAACGAGCTGCTTGCGCAAAAATCGCTTCCCGAAAATGCGGAGAAAAAACACCTTCCGCAGCGCTTCATTGTGTGCGA
>JAITVR010000125.1 GCA_031285695.1 Prevotellaceae bacterium | reverse complement strand
CGCTTCGACATTCCGCTTAGGCGGCGGGGCGAGGCTGCCTGCGCGGCCAGCTCGCGGTAGCGCAGCAGCGCATCGGCGTCCTTTAGCGCTGTGTACCGCTCGTAGCGCTTGAGCAGGGCTGCGCGCTTGGCCTCAACCTTTGAGGTGGCGGGAATTCCGCCTTTGAGCGAAAAAAGAAGTCGAGTGATGAAGGCAAACATAATTCAGTAGTTAAAAAAAGAAGAAGTTTAAGAAATTTAGGAAGGTTAGGAAGGAAAAAATTCTTACACTTCTTACGCTTCCTAAACTTCCTAAACTCTGCAATCAGTTTTGCCCACGCTCTACCCTATCAGCTTAAATCCTTTTCCGCGCACGTTGATGATTTGAATGGACGGGTCTTCCTTCAAAAATTTGCGCAGCTTGGTAATATATACGTCCATGCTGCGGGCGTTGAAGTAGGTGTCGTCGTTCCAAATGGTTTTGAGCGCAAAGTTGCGGTCGAGCACGGCGTTGCGGTTAATGCACAGCTGGCGCAGCAGCTCGGATTCTTTTGCGGTGAGCTTTTGCTCCTCGCCGCCTTCCTTAAGCAGCGTTTGCTTGGTGGAGTTGAAGCTGTAAATGCCCACCTGAAAGGTGTCCTGATTGAGCGAAGCATTTTCGCCACGCGTGCGGCGCAAAATGGCCTCAACGCGGAACAGCAGCTCCTCAATGCTGAAGGGCTTGGTCATGTAGTCGTCGGCGCCGGCGGCAAAGCCTTCGAGCACATCTTCCTTTACCGATTTTGCCGTAAGGAAAAGAATGGGTACGGCGCTGCTGAGCATGCGAATTTCTTTGGCCAGCGTAATGCCGTCCTTAATGGGCATCATTACGTCCAAAATGCAGATGTCGTACTTTGCCTTTTGAAAGCCGGCAAAGGCTTTTTCGCCGTTGGGAAAAAGGTCTATTTCGTAGCCTTTTACCTGCATGTACTCTTTCAACAGCATGCCCAAGTTCTCATCGTCTTCGGCCAATAAAATGCGCGCTTTACTTACTTCCATAGCTTTTACCTTTAGGTGATTATACTCTTTTTTTTATTTTTTTATAGACAGGATTTACAAAAAAATTTAATCCTGTGAAGTTGACACAAGCACCTGAAAAAAACCAGAGTGCTATGCAATGTGCTTTACTTTTTTAGACAAAAGATTTACAGGGTTAACATGAAAATATGCTGTAAATTTTGTAAATCCCGTCAAAAAATTATACCCCAAACCACCAACTTGAGGTAGCAAAGTTAAAAAAAATTTGGAATTTAACACTTACTTTTCCATTTTTATTGCCAAAGGCATTAAAATATTAAAGGTGGTGCCCTTTCCCAGCTCGCTTTCTACCCAAATTTGCCCCTCCAGCTGCTCCACAATTTGCTTTACGTAGTTTAGCCCCAGGCCAAAGCCTTTTACGTTGTGCAAATTGCCCGTGTGCACGCGGTAAAACTGCTCAAACACGCGCTTGAGGTCCTCCTTGGGAATGCCAATGCCGTTGTCGCGCACCTGAATGAGCAGCTTGTCGCCCTCATTTTTGGTGGACACCACAATGAGCGGATTTTCTTTGGCGTACTTCAGCGCATTATCAATTAGGTTGGAGAAAATGTTGGCAAAGTGCACCTCGTCCACCAGCACTTCGTCGCTTGCAGCGTTGAAGGCGCGCGCTATGTGCGCTCCGGAGTTTTCGGCCTGCAGGGCAAAGCTATCGAGCACCTTGGCGGCCAGCGCGTGAAAGCTGCAGGGCCGCAGCCGCAGGTGCAGCTTGCCGTGCTCAAACATGGCCAGCTGCAGCGTGCGCTCTACCAGCAGCGAGAGGCGCTTGGTTTGCGCGTAAATTACGCCCGACAGGTTGGCGTAGTTTTTTTTCTCCGATGGCACGTTGGCATCGTTGAGCATTTCGGAGGCCAGGGCAATGGTGGCAATGGGAGTTTTGAGCTCGTGGGTCATGTTGCTCACAAAGTCGCTGCGCATTTGCGATAGCTTTTTTTGCCGCATAATGGTAATGAGCGTGCTCAAAAATACGCCCATAACAATAAGGAGCAGCCCCAGCGAAGCCAGCAGCATGGCGCCCATGGACATGAAGATGTAGCTGTACTTGTGGGGAAAGGCTACGCTGAGAAAGTAGCGCTCGGAGAGCAAATCGTTGGGGAAAAGCTGCCGCACGTAGTTGTTGCTGCCGGCGGTGAGCGAAAGCCGGCTGTGGCCAAAGAGCAGCTCGCCCTCGGCGTGGCGCACGGCAAACTCGTAGTCGAGCGTGAGGCCGTGCTGGCGAAATTCGTCGCGAATGAGCGAGTCGAGCTGGGGCTCGGAAATGCGCTGCTCAATGGGCACCTCGATGCTGATAAATTTTTCGACAATGTTATCGACCAATATTTTTTTGTAGCGCAGCTTATCGTCAATTTTTATTTTTTCGGGGTTGGCCTCCTTGGCGCTCCGCTCGGCTATGGCCTGTCTGGCGTGCTCGCGCTGCTGCTTGTCAATGCTGAGCAGCATATCGTACAGCTGGCCTACCACGGCGGGGTCGGCAATGGGCGAAAAGCGCTTGCTGAGGGCGGTGGTATCGTACAGGTTGACGGTGAACTGCTGCTGCTCTTTGCGCAGCGAGCGAATGCCGGATTTGGCGCTCATAAACTCGTAGGCGTTGGGCGACATATCGTTGACCACCTGAAAGGCCACCTCGTCTTTTTCCATGCGCGCCACAATGTTATCGAGCGTGCTGTTGACGGCGGCGTTGAAGGCTTCCTCCTTAATTTTGCGCGCTTCGCTAATCCAAAATAGCTGAAAGGCTACCAGGCAAAATGCGGCAACGGCGGTGGCAAAGCCAAGCAGGGGTATGAGTCTTTTTCGTGGAAGCTGCATAGGCGGCAAAGGTAGCTTAATTAATTGAGAGTTGAGAATGGAGAATTGAAAA
>JAITVR010000111.1 GCA_031285695.1 Prevotellaceae bacterium | reverse complement strand
TATTGATATATCCTTTGATGCGTACACCTCGGCTTCGCTCATGCCCGAGGCATCTACCTTCACCTTTTCAGCCTTTAGCCCCTTAGCCTCTAAGTCGCTCATGCCGCTGCATTCCGCCTCTAATTTCTCCGCCACGCCCCTCAGCTTTGCCTCGCTCATACCCGAAACATCTACGCTCAAATCCCGAACATTTAGCTGTAGTTCGGCATCGCTCATGCCGTTTATGCGCACATCAAGCTTGTCGCTTGTTATAGCAGCTGTGGTTTTCACATCGCCCATATTGCCAACTTGCAGCAAGCTCAAATTTTTAAACGTTACGCGCAGCGTACAGCGCACCCTCGTCATCTTTTTTTCATTGACCTTTTTAAACTCTTTCGAGGTTGAAATCTTGAGCCTTCCATCTTTCACCTCCACGTTTATGTCCTTTTGCCAGCCGGCCTCGGTTTCCACGCTTACCGCCTCGGTATTGCCCTGCGTGAGCAAAATTTTAACCGTAGCGCCATTGCTTACAATTTCATCAAACGATGCGTTTACCACACGATTTTCGGTGGTAATATTTCCAGCGCAAGCTTGCAGAAAAAATCCAAATGCAAGCGCGCCAATCAGTAAAATCTTTTTCATGGTAAAAATATTTTTTTTGTAAAAAATTTGAGAGCACTATTCATTAGACGAGTGAAGTTGGCATTTTGTTACACAAAAAATGAAAATATTTTGGAAAAACTTTCGTGACCTGTCATTGCGGGTCAAGCCCGCAATGACAGCAAGAAAACCTAAAGCACTCAACTCAAAAAAACATTTTCAACTATTTGACTATCAAATAATTGCAATAAAAAAAGAGTTCTCGAAAATATCGAAAACTCTTTTGCAAAACAAGCTGAAAAACTACGCTTACGCCTTGTTGGCCACGTGCTTTTTGTAGCGGTTCATGTACTTGTCCACACGACCGGCGGTGTCCACCAACTTCATTTTACCCGTGTAAAAAGGGTGCGAAGCTGCCGAAATTTCGGCCTTGTACAAGGGGTAGGTTGTGCCGTCAACATCAATCGTTTCTCTCGTGTTCACAGTTGACTTAATGAGCGTTACGCTGTCGTCCGAAAGGTCTTTAAAGGCTACCATGCGGTAGTTTTCGGGGTGTATTCCTGCTTTCATTTTCTATAAATTATTTTTTATTTTTCGTAAAAACGGACTGCAAAGGTAGTAAAAATAATTGACAATTGACAATTGACAATTGATAATTGTGAAATACTAACCACTAATCACTAATCACTAATCACTAATCATCTTCTATTCAGCTTGCTAAGCAATCGCAACATTTCTAAGTAAAGCCATACCAAGGTGAGCATAAGCCCAAATGCGCCGTACCATTCCATGTATTTTGGTGCGCCCATTTGCGCGCCGCGGTCAATAAAATCGAAGTCAAGCAAAAAGTTAAACGCCGCTACGCCCACCACCAGCAAGCTAATGCCAATGCTAAGCGGCGTGGCATCGTGCATAAACGATACGGAGGTAAAAATGCTCACAATCCACGTTACCAAGTAAAACAGCGCAATGGCGCCCGTGGCAATAATAATGCCGCTGCGCAGCTTTTGCGTTACCTTAATTACGCCCGAGCGGTACAAAAGCAGCATGAGTAGCAGCACCGCAAATGTAAGTCCAACTGCCTGTATAACAATTCCCTGTGAGGAAAAATTATACAAGGACGAGATGGCGCCGAGGCAAAGCCCTTCGCAAATGGCGTACAGCGGCGCTGCCCAGCGCGAGCGGCGCGGCGAAAAAATGGCGATGAGCGAAAAAATGAGCCCGCCAATCAAGCCGCCCCACATGTAGGGCATAACTGCGGCGGCGGCCACCGCGCCATCTTCGGAAACCGGCGCGCCGGCAAACACCTGCCAAGCGTAGCTGGCGCCAAGCAGGGCGAGCAAAATGAGCAAAAAAGTTTTGTGAATAGCGCCGCGCACGGTCATCACCGAATCGGTGGCAAGGGAGGCGCTGCAAGCGTTTGCAAACGCACGGTCGTTGAGCGCAGGGCTCGAAGTTTTGAATAAAGCCATAAAATAAATTTACTATTTAACGATTTACTATTTACAATTTTTGCAGGTTACAATCATCGTTATTGGCACGCTGAGTTTCCCGGCTTGTCATGCTGAGCTTGTCGAAGCATCTCATGTTCGCACTGCTATTGACACATTACCACAACCAGAGATTCTTCGCTTTGCTCAGAATGACAACGTGCAAGAATTGGTAGCTGGTCATCGGCACTTGGCACATGCTAAAACACAAAGTTACAAAAAATTTTGGAATTTTACGGAATACTGCCTATCTTTGCACCCGCTTTACAAAATGGTGGGTATAGCTCAGTTGGTTAGAGCGTCAGATTGTGGTCCTGAAGGTCGTGGGTTCGATCCCCATTACCCACCCCATTTAAAGCAAAAAAAGCCTCGCAAAATGTGAGGCTTTTTAGTTTAAAAGTATGAACATTGAATCCATAATTTCCGCCACCCTTGGCATTGCTCCAAAACAAGTGGCTGCCACGCTCAAGCTCATGGGCGAAGGCGCAACCGTTCCCTTCATCAGCCGCTACCGCAAAGAGGCTACAGGTGGCTTGGACGAGGTGCAAATAACCGACATTTTCAACGAATGGACACGCCTACAGGAAGTCGAAAAGCGCAGAGAATTTATACTAAAAAACATTGACGAGCAGGGAAAATTAACCGATGAGCTGCGCAAAAAAATTGAAGCATGCTCGGCGCTCAACGAACTCGAAGATATTTACCTTCCCTACAAGGCAAAACGCCGCACCCGCGCCACCATTGCGCGCGAAAAAGGGCTTGAGCCGCTGGCCGAACATATCGTAAAGCAGGATTTTACACCGCTCGAAAAAATCGCGCAAAAGTTTATCAACGAGCAAGTTACCAACGAAAAAGAGGCACTTGAAGGCGCACGCGATATTATGGCCGAATGGGTGAGCGAGAACGAAGCTGCGCGCCGCCGCATACGAAATTTGTTTGAGCAGCAGGCCGTAATTTCCTCAAAGGTAGTGAAGGGAAAAGAAGAGGACGGAGTAAAGTACAAAGATTACTTTGCGCTGAGCGAGCCGCTAAGCAAATGTCCGCCGCACCGCCTGCTGGCCATGCGCCGCGGCGAAGCCGAAGGATTTTTGCGCGTAGCCATTACCCCCGAAAGCGATAAGGCTATCGAAATTTTGGAGCGCATTTTTGTAAAAAACGACAGCGAATCGGCGCAGCAGGTAAAGTTCGCCATAGCCGATGGCTACAAGCGTTTGCTGCAACCTTCGATAGAAACGGAAATTGCTGCATGGAGCAAAGAAAAAGCCGATAAGGTAGCCATTGCCAACTTTGCCGATAACCTGCGGCAGCTGCTTTTAGCCTCGCCCTTGGGGCAAAAAAATGTGCTGGCCATCGACCCCGGATTTCGCACCGGCTGCAAGGTAGTGTGCCTCGATGCGCAGGGCAACCTTAAGCACAACGACACCATTTACCCCCACCCGCCCGAAAACGACCGAAAGGCAGCCTACAAAAAAATTGCCGCGCTGGTGGAGATGTACAAAATTGAAGCCATATCCATTGGCAACGGCACCGCCGGCCGCGAAACCGAAACTTTTATAAAAAATCTTGAGCTGAACCGCAGCCTACAGGTATTTGTGGTGAGCGAAGACGGCGCCTCCATTTACTCCGCCTCGCCCGTAGCGCGCGAGGAATTTCCCGACTACGATGTTACCGTGCGCGGCGCGGTTTCCATTGGTCGCCGCCTGATGGACCCGCTTGCAGAGCTCATCAAAATTGACCCCAAAAGCATTGGCGTGGGGCTGTACCAGCACGATGTGGACCAAAGCATGCTCAAGCGTAGCCTCGACCAAACGGTGGAAAGTTGCGTAAATAAAGTGGGTGTAAACCTCAACACTGCCAGCAAACATTTGCTCACCTACGTGTCGGGCTTGGGGCCGCAGCTGGCGCAAAACATAGTGGAGTGGCG
>JAITVR010000094.1 GCA_031285695.1 Prevotellaceae bacterium | reverse complement strand
CGCCGTTCACAATAGCGAGCGGAATAATGGCCAGCCAAATTAGGAGCGATTTTTTAATCATGCTATTTCTATTTTTCCAAACGATGGCAAATATACAAAAAAAGCGGATACGCTATACGAGTATCCGCCTTTTCCGCTATCGGCCGCCGCTCCGTTAGGCAGAATCTGTAACACCACCCAACGGGGCGCCTAAAAATCACGTCATTGCGAGGAGCGAAGAATGAGCGATGTGGCAACCGAAGCCAGACCTGTCATACCGTGCTTGACACGGTATCTCCTAATCGGGAGATTGGCTTCGCCGAGTTACGGTTGCGGGTCAAGCCCGCAATGACAACAGGGAAGTGCAGCAATGACAGCCGAGTAGTTAGACAGGATTTACAGAGTTAACAGGATTTTAAACCTGTAAATCATGTTAATCCTGTCTGAAAAAGGATAAAGGGATAAATTTTACTACATTTGCATACCAAAAAAAACACATGACATGAAAAAAACATTTGCCACCCTACTTTTTACAGCATTGGCGCTGGCGGCGCTGGCGCAGCAAAACTTTTCTGCCGCCGGATTTTACCCGCTGCCCAATAGCGGCCGCGAGGTGTACAGCTTCAACGTGGGCTGGCGCTACCACAAGGGACATGTGCTGGGCGCCGAGCAGCAAAAGTTCGACGATAAGGCCTGGCCCATAGTTAACCTGCCGCACACCGTGGAGCTTATGCCGGCCGAGGCCAGCGGCGGGCGCAACTACCAAGGCGTGGCCTGGTACCGCAAGCTCTTTTTGCTCGACAAAAGCTTGGAGGCAAAAAAAGTTTTTCTGCACTTCGAGGCAGCCATGGGGCGCGCCAAGGTGTACGTCAACGGGCAGCTCGTAGCAGAGCACTTGGGCGGGTATTTGCCCTTTGGCATTGAGCTCACCGGCTTGGGCATTTCCTTTACCGAGCGCAACGTGGTGGCCGTAATGGTGGACAACAGCAACGACAAAACCTACCCCCCCGGCAAGCCGCAGCACACGCTGGATTTTGCCTACCACGGCGGCATTTACCGCGATGCGTACTTGGTGGCCACCTCGCCCCTGCACATTACCAACGCCAACTATGTGGATAAGGTGGCCGGCGGCGGCGTGTTTGTTCAGCAAAAAAACATTAGCAAAAAGCAGGCCGACATCAGCGTGGCTACCGATGTGGCCAACGAAGGTAGCAGGGCAAAAAGCTTTACCGTAGAAACGCGCCTGTGCGACAGCCAGGGAGCGCTGATGGCAAAAAAAGAAACCAAGCTGCAGCTAAAAGCCGGCGAGCAGCGGCAGGTGCAGCAGCAGCTGAGCGTAAAAAATCCGGCGCTGTGGTCGCCCGAAAACCCATACTTATATCAGGTGCAGTCGCGCATTATTGCCGACAAAAAAACGGTGGACGGCGTAATGACGCGCGTAGGCTTGCGCAAAATAGAGATGCGCGGCCTTGATGGATTTTACCTCAACAACGAGCCCTACCCCAAAAAGCTGATTGGCGTAAACCGCCACCAAGACTACGCCTACGTGGGCAACGCCATGCCCAACTCGCAGCACTGGCGCGATGCAAAAAAGCTGAAAGATGCCGGCGTAAACATTGTTCGCGTGGCGCACTATCCGCAGGACCCCTCGTTTATGGACGCCTGCGATGAGCTGGGCATGTTCGTCATAGTGGCAACTCCCGGCTGGCAGTTTTTCCCAAAAAAAGACAGCATGTTTACCGAGCATGTTTACTCCGATATTCGCAACATGATACGCCGCGACCGCAACCACCCCAGCGTGATAATGTGGGAGCCGGTGCTCAACGAAACGCCGTACCCGCTTGAGTTTTCGCTCAAGGCGCTGAGCATTGCGCGCAGCGAGCAGCCCGGCAGCATTTCGGCCGCCGATATGTTTACCGCAGGCAAATACTCGCAGGGCGTGTTTGACAACTACGATGTAATGTACAGCTGGCTACAGGATACGGCGGAAACCACAAAGCCTGTTTTTACGCGCGAGTTTGGCTCCAACCCCGACGATTGGTACGCGCACAACTCCAACCACCGCGCCTCGCGCAGCTGGGGCGAGCGGCCCATGGTGGTGCAGGCTTGGCATTTGGTGCGCGCCTACGGCGAAATGTGCAGCGGCTCGCGCCAGTTCTTGGGCGGCGCCATGTGGCACCCCTTCGACCACCAGCGCGGCTACCACCCAAGCCCCTACTGGGGCGGATTTATGGACGCCTTCCGTCAGCCAAAGTATTCGTACAACGTATTCAAAAGTCAGGTAAGCAACAAAACCGCGCCCATGATTTTTATTGCGCACGAGCTCACGCCTTTTTCCGACCCCGATGTGCTGGTGTTTACCAACTGCGACTCGGTGCGCCTCATTGCCTACGGTCGCGATACGCTAACGCAAAAGGTGCAGCGTGTGCGCGGCATGGCGCAGCCGGTGGTGTTCAAAAATGTGTACGACTTTAACGATATGCGCCGCTTTTCGTACGTAGAAAAAAAGTGGGAAAAGATGTTCTTTGAAGCCGAGGGTTACGTGGACGGAAAGGTTGTTGTTAGTGAAAAGAAAATGCCCTCGCGCCGCAAAACAAAGCTGCAGCTGCGCATTGATAACGAAGGGCAGTCCTTGCTTGCCGATGGCTCGGACTTTATCCCCGTCATTGCCGAGGTTACCGATGATTTGGGCAACGTGCGCCGCCTGGCCAAGGAAAATATTTTATTTACCGTTGAGGGCGAAGGCGAAATTATAGGCGGCCGTGCCATTGGCGCCAACCCGCGCGCTGTGGAGTGGGGCTCGGCTCCGGCGCTTATTCGCAGCACCGTTTTCCCCGGAAAAATTAAGGTAACAGCACGCGTACTTTTTGAAGGCGAGCACACGCCAAAGTCCACGAGCATTGAATTTGAAAGCGTGATACCGGGCTTGGTGGGCATTTACTGCGAAATACCGCAGGACAACGCCACCGCCGCCCCCAATGAGGAAAGCGGCAAAACGCACAGCTCGCAGCTAAGCGACGAGGAAAAAAACAAAAACCTGCAAGAGGTAGAGCTACAGCAAACGGATTTTGGGAAGGTGTTTAAGTAAGTAGGCAATTGGCAATAACCAGTAGGCAATGATTGCCGATTGCCTACTGGTTATTGCCTACTACTATTATATCTTTCCTTCTTGCCTCCGGTACAACTTTTAGCACCTCCACTTTTCCATTTTTCTGCACTACCTCCACGGTGGTGTTGTGTGGCGCGTGCAGCTTAAAGTGCACGTTCCATGTTTTGGGAAAAGCAGGCAGCACGTAAATGGTATCGCCCACGGTTTGCAGCAGCATTTCCTGCAGACCAATCATGCCCGAACCGCCCCAGTTGTGGTCAGGTGTCCAGTCAAAGCCCGGCCCCCAAAAGGTGGGGAAACGCCGCTCGGAATTCCCTAACTTTTTTAGCGTAAGCGCAGCAGCTTCATCGGTAAGACCGAGCCGTGCGGCAAAAATATTGTCCTGCTTCCAACCCACGTGGCTGCGGAATTTCAGCGCATCGGTATCGTACTTGTAGGTGTTGATGGCCACCTCCAAATCGGGGCGGCCAACGCCGTAAATTCCCCAAGGGAAAACGGGGTACAGCTGCGGCGCTTCGGTGTTGTTTATGCGCTCCCACAGCTTGGCGGGCGCAATGGTTTTTTTGCCCTCAAATTCGCGGAATGAAATAGGCGGAATGGTGGCGAGCATGTCGCTCCACGCCTGCTTTTTTTGCTGCGACATGAGCGTGTCGGGCAGGGCAACTACGCTGCGCAAAACCGTTTGCAGCGCAGCAATGGTGCTGCTTGCGTTGTACGCCATTTTGTAGGTTTCGCAGGCCGAGCCCGGGTACAAAACAAGATGATTATTCTCGTCCAAAAATTTTCTTCCGCGCAGCTTTGCAAGGTAGCGATAGTGCTCATCAAAGAAGGTAAGGCAGCTTTCGATAAGCGGAATGTAGCGCGAAATATCCGCGCCGCTGTAGCGATGCAGCTCCAGCATCATGAAGCAAAATTCGAGCGCGGTGTCCCACTGATATTCCAGCCATGCGTTGTACTCCATGCCCTTATCGTAAAAATCGGGGCGTTTCCAACCGTACTCGCTTGGGTTTGGCAAGCCGAAATTTTCAAGCTGCTCGGTAAAGCTTGCGCCCTTGTGCCCCCAGTAAACCTCGCTGCGCAGCTCGGCGTTGCGCTGTAGGTTTAAGTAAAAATCAAGCTGCGGTTTCATCATGTCAAAGTCGCCGCTGCGCAGCATGGGAAAGTGCACCAAGCGCTGATTTTGCGCGGTGTGCGTGCCGCCGCCCCAGTTGCGATGGTCGGGCGTAAAATTTTGTGCCGTGTCCACGTAGCGCGGGTCGTAGGTAAAAAGTCCGCCGTTGAACTTGGTGGGATATTTTCCAAAAGCGTTGCACCCGAGCTGGTAGCGAAACAGCTGATAGTTGCGCCCCACCTGCCACTGCGCAGTGTTGCTGCTGTCGGGTTCAATAAAAATGTAGCTGCGCTCCCAAAACTTTTTCCACCATGTGCGCGTATTTTTTTGCGCAGATTTCTCCTCCTTTTTTGCTTCACGCAAAATGTTTTCTAATCCGTTTTTCCACTCATTTATAGTTGCTGTTTGCGCAACGTGTAAGGCAATTTCAAGCTTGTGCGCGCGGCTTGGCGTAAGGCTTTGGAGCGTGTACGCACGAAAATCGGTGTCGGCATATTTACCCGAATAGGTGTTTTGCGCTGCCATATTTTTGCCCTGCATTACGCCGCCAAAAGTGAGGTTGGTTACGGGGTCAAACATTAAGTGCTTTACCGAATCCATGCCTTGCTGGTGCACGGTTACATCAAAAATGTTTGGAATATCTGCACGATTGCGGTGAAAAAATAGCACGCTGTTTTTTTCAAAATTTACGCTATCCTTGTGCAGCTTTATATCGCCCTGCGGCGCCCACTTGTAGGAGTTGGCGTTGTTGGCTTTGCCGGTAAGCAGGCGGTCTGTGTGCCGCCAAGTTTCGTAGCTGGTGCTTAGCTGCATGGGCTTGCTGCTTTTGGCTTCTACGTGAATAATAGGACGAAAAATATCGACCCAAATGTTGATTTCGGCAGAGAGATTTTTGTTTGCCCCCGTGATTTTTACGTAGCCTTCTTGCAATAATAATTCCTGCTTAAAAGTTCCGTCTTCAAAGGGATTCGGCGATAGCTGCAGCCGCACGCGACCGAGCTTTAGCAGCGCATTATTTTCGTCAAATGCGCCGCCGCGCGAGATGTAAAAAAGCACCTCGTTGTTTTCCGTCCACACGTTGAGGCCAATGTCGCCGCCGCCGCAGGGCATGGATTCGGAGGAGTTTTGGCTTTGCGAAGCCCACGCCACGTTGTACGATTGCAGCGTGGTTTCGGCCTTTGCGCCAAGCGCAAAAAATAGCAACGGAAGGAGCAGGTGTTTTTTCATGCTGTGAGATTTTTTAACGGCTACAAATATAGTGAAAAGTAGTGTAGCACATGCGATGTTCGACAAACGACAAACGACATGCGATATGCGACACGTCATTGGCTTCGCCGAGCTTCGCTCAGCGTAGTTTTTTGTCGCTACTGTTTAGCGGGGCGAAGGTAATGCTTTTTCACTTTCCGAAAAAAAAACTATATTTGCAAAACATTCTGAAAAATTACTCGAAGTTATGCTTAAAAAACTTACCCTTGCCTGCATTTTGACTGCCTTTGGCCTTGCTGCTCTTGCTCAACCCTCGGAGGTGCTGGGCTTTCGCCAAGAAATTTCGCTCAACGAAGAGTGGACTACCGTTACCGCCGACTCAATAGACGAGTACAACGGCTTTGAGCAGCCCGCCTACACCGAAAAGGATTGGAAATCGGTAAGCGTGCCCCACAACTGGGAGGACTACCAGGGCTACCGCCGCATGAAGCACGGCAACCTGCACGGCTACGCCTGGTACCGCAAAACGTT
>JAITVR010000081.1 GCA_031285695.1 Prevotellaceae bacterium | reverse complement strand
AGCCTGTCGAAGCATCTCAAGAAATATTCAGCTTTCCTATTTTCCTTTTTTTCTAAAAAAACATGAAAAAACACGAACCACAGCGGCAAGCGGCTACCATGACCGTGGGTGACTTGGTGCTGCACGCCATGCGCAGCACCGACCGCGACAGCGCCATGCTGCGCCGCGCTTACGTGCTGGGTTTGTGGGAAGATGTGGTGGGAAAAACGATGGCAAGTCGCACAACTCAAATTTTTTTGAAGGACAAAAAATTGTTTGTAGAGCTCAGTTCGTCCGTAGCGCGCAGCGAGCTACTCATGCTGCGCAGCGACATTGTGCGCTGCATCAACGAAAAGGCAAAAACCGAGGTGGTGCAAGAGCTGATTTTGAGGTAAAAAAATGATTTTTAAAATTAAATATTTACTTTTTTTACTTGTAACTATTTGCGTGTCAAATAGTTATGTGTTTTCTCAAAACAAAGTAGAAGTAGAAAAAGTTACCGAAATAGACGAGGTAAAGGTGGTGGCTGCTGAGCGCCGCCGTGGCGTGCTGGAGCGCATTGATTATATTCCTGCGGCAAGCCTTTCGGGCGCATCGAGCAGCTTCGAAAATGTTCTAAAAGTGTTGCCCGGCGTGCAATCCAGCAATGAGCTCAGCTCGCAGTACTCGGTGCGCGGCGGCAGCTACGATGAGAATTTGGTGTACGTAAACGGCGTGGAAATTTACCGCCCCATGCTCACGCGCACAGGGCAGCAGGAGGGTTTGAGCTTCATTAATCCGCAGCTGGTTTCCACGGTTGAATTCTCTACAGGCGGCTTTGGCGCTGAGTTTGGCGATAAAATGTCGAGCGTGCTCAACGTGGGCTACAAGCGTCCCACTTCGTTTGGCGGAAGCGTGGAGGCGAGCTTGCTTGGCGCTTCGGCAGCAAGCAATTTTACCGGCTTTGGCGGAAAGTTGGGCGGCGCGGTGGGCTTGCGCTACAAGCGTGCTACCTACCTGCTCGGAACGCTCGATACCAAAGGCGAGTACAACCCTTCGTTTGCCGATATTCAGGCGGTTTTAACCTACGATTTTTCAGAAAAATTGAGCTTAAATTTTTTGGGAAGTGTGGGGCAAAACAGGTACAACTTTGAGCCTGCCAACCGCGAAACGTCCTTTGGCACGCTCGACATGCCGCAAAAATTTACCATGTTTTACGAAGGTGCAGAGGCCGACCGTACCGAAAATTATTTGGGCGCGCTTACGCTAAACTTTCGTCCGCACAGTAGGCTGAGCATGAGCTTTACGGCATCGGCAACTTCAATGACGGAGGTGGAGCGCTACGATATTTTGGGCGAATACTGGCTCAACGAAACGGTGAACGACCCAAGCGTGAGCAGCGATGTTTCGGACGTTGGCGTGGGTGCCTCGCTCGACCATGCGCGCAGCTACTTGGCCACGCAGGTATATGTGGGCGAGTATCGCGGCAGCTGGTATCACGGCGGCGGCACACTCAAGTGGGGCTTGCGCGCGCGCCACCACCGCGTGAGCGATGTGGTAAGCCAGTGGCAGCGCATTGATTCGGCGGGCTACATGCAAACCGCCGATGCGCGCTACTTGGACACGGCTGTGGCTGCGCAGGAGTTCAGCGGATTTTTGCAGGAAGCGTACACCTTTGAGCTGAGCAACGGAAGCTCGCTGCGCTTGCTGCCGGGCCTGCGGTTTACCTATTCCAACCTTAGCAAAGAGTTCCTAATTTCGCCGCGCGTGCAGGCTATATTTTTTCCGCACGAAAAACGCGATATGCAATTTTACGCCTCGGTGGGCAGCTACGCGCAGCCCGCATTTTACAAGGAAATGAAAAGCCTCAACGCACCAAATTCGAGCATACTTTTGAACACCGAAGTAGCCGCGCAGCGCTCGCTACACTTCACGTTGGGCGCAAGCATAATGTTTAAATATTTGGATATTCCCTGCAAGTTTACCACCGAAATTTATGCAAAAATGCTCAGCAATCTTTTGCCCTACAAGCAGGATAACGTTGCGCTGTACTACGATTTTACGCACAAGGCAAAAGGCTACGTGGTGGGCCTTGATGCCAAGCTGAGCGGCGAGCTGATTAAAGGTTCGGAGTCGTGGATTAGCCTATCGCTAATGAAGGCGGCGCAAGATGTGCAGGGCGATTTTTACGTAAACAAAAACGGCGAAACCGTGTACCCGGGCTACTTCCCCATGGCCAACGACCAACGCCTCAACGTATCGGTAATGCTACAGGATAAACTCTTTGCCTACAATGCGTGGCGCGTGTACTTGGTGCTCAACTACGGCACCAGCTTACCCACCCTTGTTCCCGTAAAAAATCGCTACGACTTGGTGTACCGCATGCCCTCGTACCTGCGCCCCGACTTGGGTTTAACCTACGTGCTGTTTGATGATAACGTAAATAAAAGCCGAGCAAAATTGCTGGGAAATACGCTGCGCAGCTGCGCGCTCACGTTGGAAGTGCTCAACCTTTTTGATGTGCAAAACACCTCGTCGTACCTGTGGGTGCGCACCATAGCCTACGAGGGGCAGGGCACGTCAATGGTGGCGGTGCCCAACTACCTTACGCCGCTGCGGCTCAACGCAAAGCTGGCGGTAACGTTTTAGTGTAATTGGGAAAAAAGTAAAAAAGAAAAAGAGAAAAAAGGAATGTGGTAAATTGAAATGTATTTATTCTATTTTTCTGTTTTCCTTTTATTCATAAAATAAAGTAAATGGCTAAGAAATTGTCTGGTATAAAAACTGCGGAGGCTGATAAAGAGCGGCGCGAGCGGCTCAAGCGCGTGCACCGCAAAACCATAATGTTCAACAGCGATGAGCAAAAAATGATTGAGGCTTTTTGCAAGCGCTACGGCGTAAAAAACCGTGCCAAAATGCTGCGCGAAGCCATTATGTCCACCATTTTGCGGCAAATGGAGCAGGACCACCCAAAGCTGTTTTAAATTGAAAGTGTAGTTTACACACCCAACAAACACCGCCGAGACTTGCTTCTACTACCATCTAATTAAAAAGAAATCGGCGCAGATTCTTCTTCGTTCTCCCAACCTGTTTTACCCCTCGGCGCAGCCCTCCTGTAATGCCGAAAGCTGCCCTAACCACTAATTTCCGTATCTTTGTCCCCGCAATTACAGAAAAACGCCATGATTTACCCCGCTACCCTTGAGCAAAAGCTCGGTTTTGATAAAATTCGTGCCCTTGTACACAGCAAGTGCGTAACTGAGCGCGCTCGCGAAATGCTAGCCGAAACCACCTTTTGCACCGACTTTGAAACCGTGCAGGAGCAGCTGGAGCAAACCGCCGAAATGCTCGCCATTTGCACCTTTGCCGACAATTTTCCGCA
>JAITVR010000176.1 GCA_031285695.1 Prevotellaceae bacterium | reverse complement strand
CGATTTTGAAAAGCGCACCGTGTACTGGGTAGCGGTGGACTGCTACGAAAAAGCCAAGCAGGTGGACCCCTCGCTAACCGAAACTGCCGACAAGTACATTGTGGTGTACAAGCAGTACTACCCGTCGAAGGAGGATATTTTCTTCTACAACTTTGAGCGCGGACAAGCCTACACGCTCAACTGCTGGATTAACGAAAAAACAAGCATTCGCCCGAGAGAATAAAAAATAGTTTACGGTTTACGAGTTTACAGCTAACTCGTAAACCGTAAACTTGTAAACTTATAAACTTGTTTAGCACTTCACATCGCATACACGGTATGGTAGCCTGCACACTGCTGGCTACCATTGCCTTTTCGTGCAAAAGCGACATTGAAAAAGTGCAGGAGCTGAGCGATGCGCAAAATGTGCCCTCGCTGCGCGTAGAAAACCTTAACGGGCGGGTTACCGAAATGGGCGATGTGAAAATGCGCTTCATTACGCCAAGGCTGCTACAGTACAACTTTGCCACCGAAAAGCACACTGATTTTCCGCAGGGAATTGAGCTGTATCGCTACAAAGATTCGGTTACGCTTGAGTCCAGCTTGCTTGCCGATGAGGCCATAAACTACGAGGCAAAAAGCCTGTGGGAGGTTACCGGCAACGTGAAGCTGCGCAACGCCAAGGGCGAATTGTTGGAAACCGAAAAATTATTTTGGGACCAAAAAGCCAAGCGCATTTATACCGATGCCTGGGTGAAAATTACCAACAAAGATGCCGTTATCAACGGCGAAGGTTTGGAGTCCGATGAGGCGTTTGACAGCTACGAGGTAAAGCGCATTTCGAACAGCGTAATTTACGTAGAGGATAAAAAAGATGGACAGTAGCTTTTGGTTCATACTCGTAGCGCTGCTTTTCTCCGCGTTTTTTTCGGGGCTCGAAATTTCGTTCCTTTCATCGAACAAGCTAAAAGTCGAAATTGACCGCCAGCAGGGCAAGCTGTACAGTTACTTGGTAAGCGTTTTCCTGCGCCACCAGGGGCAGTTCATTACCTCCATATTGGTGGGCAATAACGTTGCGCTCGTCATCTACAGCATTATGATGACCAAGCTGCTCAACGGCAGCATTTCCAGCGACCTGTCGAGCAACGCGCAGCTGGCGGTCAACACCGTCATTTCCACGGCAGTGGTGCTGCTGCTGGGCGAGTTTTTGCCCAAAACAATTTGCCGCCTGCGCCCCAACTTTTTCATGCGCGCGTTCAGCATTCCTGCCTTCCTCATTTACTTGGTTTGCTTTCCCGTAGCGCGCTTTACCACCTGGCTGGCGGTATTTATTTTGCGCCATATTTTACGCCGAAAAATAAGCGAAGAAATTTCCTCAACCATGTTTGAGGTATCGGACTTGCAAGATTTTACCAACAGCGTTGTGGAAACCGTTGAGGAGCGCGAAGAGGAGCTGGAAAACGACATAAAGCTGTTTCAAAACGCGCTCGATTTTGCCGAGGTAAAAGTGCGCGCCTGCATGGTTCCGCGCACCGAAATTGTAGCCATAGAGCTTGAGGAGAGCGTGCAGGAGCTGCTACAGCTGTTTGTGCGGGTGGGCTTTTCGCGCATTTTGGTGTATAAAGATACCATTGACAACATTATTGGCTACGTGCGCTCTACCGACCTGTTTAAGCCGCACGGCAGCATTCGCGACATGCTCATTACGCTCGAATTTGTGCCCGAAAGCATGTCGGCGCAGCAGCTGCTCGCGCTTTTTATTAAAAAGAAAAAGTCAATGGCCGTGGTGGTCGATGAGTTTGGCGGCACGGCGGGCATGGTAGCCATGGAGGACGTGATGGAGGAAATTTTTGGCGAAATTGAGGACGAGCACGACTGCGACGATTTGATGGAAAAGCAGCTTTCGGACACTGAATTTGTGCTTGCCGGAAGGCTTGAGGTTACCTACCTCAACGAGCAGTACGGGTTGGGTATTCCCGAGTCGGACGAGTACGAAACCCTGGCCGGCTTCATTATTTTTGGCACCGAAAGCATTCCCAAGGCAGGCGAAGAAATTGCGCTCAACGGCTTTACGCTGCGCGTGCTCCGAACCTCCGCCTCAAAAATTGATTTGGTACACCTCACCGTAGCCGGCGAAAAGGAGTAGCTGTAGGAGAGGAACGTTAAGACCTTGTTTGGACGCGGGTTCGACTCCCGCCAGCTCCACCAAAAAAAGTTCCCGAAACATACCAATGTTTTGGGAACTTTTTTATTGAAAACAAAGCAGCTATATCTCTACGCCTTTGGGTGCGTTTTATCGTCCTTCACATCGCGGTATTCAAGGCCTTCGTTGTACACCTTCATGGTGCGGAAGCTCATGCCCATGCTGGAGTAGCCGCCATCGTGGAAGAGGTTTTGCATGGTAACCTTGCGCGAAAGGTCGGAGAAAAGCGTGATGACGTAATCGGCGCAATCCTGCGCATCGGCGTTGCCCAGGGGCGACATGCGGTCGGCAAAGTCCACCAAGTTGTCGAAGCCCATGATGCCACCGCCGGCGGTGGTTTGCGTGGGCGACTGCGAAATGGTGTTGATGCGCACCTTTTTTTCGCGTCCGTAAATGTAGCCAAAGCTGCGGGCTATGGATTCGAGCATGGCCTTGGCATCGGCCATATCATTGTAGCCGTAGAGCGTGCGCTGCGCGGCAATGTACGATAGCGCTACCACCGAACCCCACTCGTTAATAGCATCGGCCTTGCGGCACACCTGTATTACTTTGTGAAACGAAATAGCCGAAATATCCAACGTTTGCTGTAGGAAGTTGTAGTCCAAATCGTCGTAGGTGCGGCCCTTGCGCACGTTGGGCGACATGCCGATGGAGTGCAGCACAAAGTCAAACTTTCCGCCCAAGTGCTCCATGCCTTTTTGCACCAGGTTTTCCAAATCTTCTACCTTGGTGGCATCGGCAGGAATAACCACGGTGTTCAATCGTTTTGCCAGCTCGTCAATAGTGCCCAAGCGCATGGAAACCGGCGTGTTGGTAAGCACAATTTGTGCACCTTCGGCTACTGCGCTCTCGGCCACCTTCCACGCTATGGATTTCTCATTTAGCGCGCCAAAAATCAAGCCTTTTTTACCTTTAAGTAAACCGTATGACATAATCTTCTTAAGTTTTAGAATTTTGCGCTGCAAAGATAGCAAAATAATTGTTAATGGTTAATGATTAGTGGTAAAACAAGCTCCTTTTTGCCGAATTTGCCTTGTACTTTCGTAAAGTTTACCTGTACTCTTGAAAAGTTCACTTGTACTCTTGCAAAGTACATCTGTACTCAAGCAAAGTACACCTGTACTCGGCAAAAGTACAGCTAAAATGCTTTGCTGAGCAAAAAGGCGAGCAGAAAGCCGGCTACGGTTACCAGGGCTACAAATCGTCCGCCAAACTTAAAGGCTTCGGGAATCATGGTGTCGCACAGCATGGCCAGTATGGCGCCCGAGGCAAAGGCCATGGTGGCGGCGTGTACGCTTTGCGGCGCATCGCCCAAAAAAAGGTAGCCACCCACGGACGAAAGTACGGTTACGGCGAGCGTGGTGCTCCAAATGAGCAGAATTTTGCGGTTGCTCATGCCCGTAAGCTTCATGCCCATGGTGCCCGACATGCCCTCGGGCAGGTTGCTCAAAAATACGGCGGCTACAAAAACCAGCCCCGTGTTACCGCCCACGGCAAGGCTGGCGCCCACCACAAACGATTCGGGAATGCCGTCGAGCAGCGTGCCCAGCAGTATGGCGCTGCCCGAGCTGTCCTCGCCGCTGTTGCCTTTTTCTATTTGCGCCAGCCCGTGCGAGTGCCGCCGAAAGTAGCCTCCACGGTGGTCAATCACGTAGTCGCCCCCAACAAACACTAAGGCTCCCGCCAAAAAACTCAAGCTAACCACCAGCGCGCTGTGGCTGGCCTCAAAGGCATCGCTCATCAAGTCCACCGACAGGGCCGACACCAGCACCCCCGCGCCAAAGGCCATTACGGCGGCCAGCGCCCTGCGGCTTACCCTAAGGTACATGCCCAGCAGGGCGCCAATGAGTATGGCCGAGCCGGCCAGCAGTCCTACCAACGTTGCGTTAATCATGGTGGTGAGTGTTTTGGGTGTGCTGGCAAATATAGCGTTTATTACGCCAAATAAAAAAGTCGCCTGTTTTTTAAGCGACTTTTAATGTTTGTCATGCTGAACGAAGTGAAGCATCTCACGAGATTCTTCGCTTTGCTCAGAATGACAAATGCTAAAAACTTATTTACTCTGCAATCTTTTTTACAAATGCCATAAACAGCGGGTGCGGCTTCAGCACGCTGCTCTGAAACTCGGGCTGAAACTGCGTGGCAATAAAGAATGGGTGCGATGGAATTTCTACAATTTCCACCAGCTTTGTTTGCTCGTTTACGCCCGAGGCCAACATTCCTGCCTGCTCCAGCTCGGGCAAAAATTCGTTGTTCAGCTCGTAGCGGTGGCGGTGGCGCTCGGTAACCTCGGCTTGTCCGTATGTTTTTTGCGCCAGCGTTCCCTTCTTCAGCGTGCACTCGTAGCCGCCCAGGCGCATGGTGCCGCTCGGGTTGCTGATGTTTTTCTGCCCCTCCATAACGTCAATCACGTTGTGCTTGGTGCTCGGGTTTATTTCGGTGGAGTGCGCGTCCTTGTAGCCAAGCACGTTGCGCGCAAACTCTATCACGGCGCACTGCATGCCCAAGCTGATGCCGAAAAATGGAACTTTACCCTCGCGAGCGTAGCGCACGGCCTGAATTTTTCCCTCCATGCCGCGCTCGCCAAATCCCGGTGCTACCATAATGCCCTGCATGCCTTTGAGCGTTTCGGCCACGTTTTGCTCGGTAATATTTTCCGACTGAAAAAAGTGAATTTTTACCGTACACTCGTTGTGCACGCCGGCGTGAATGAACGATTCGAGGATAGATTTGTAGGCATCGTGCAGCTCCACGTACTTGCCCACCAGCCCAACGTTCACGGTCTTTTTGGGCTGCTTATATTTTTCAATAAACTTTTTCCACGCCGTCATGTTTGCCTCCTTGGCGTTGGTAATGCCGAATTTTTTCAGCACCACCTCGTCCAACTTTTCCTCCTGCATTACCAGCGGAACCTCGTATATCGTAGGCACATCAACGGATTGCGTTACGGCATCGGGGTCAACGTTGCAGAAGAGAGCAATTTTTTTGCGAAACTCTTTTGGCAAATCTTTTTCCGTGCGCAGCACCAAAACATCGGGCTGCACGCCGTTTTCCAGCAGCAACTTTACCGAGTGCTGCGTAGGTTTTGATTTCAGTTCGCCCGCCGCTTTTACGTAGGGAACTAAAGTAAGGTGAACAAAAAGTGCGTTGCCGGCACCCAACTCGTAGCGCAGCTGGCGCACAGCTTCAATGTAGGGCAAACCCTCGATGTCGCCTACAGTACCGCCAATTTCGGTAATCACAAAATCGTACTCGCAGCAGCTGCCCAAGCGCAAAATGCGGCGCTTAATCTCGTCGGTAATGTGCGGAATAACCTGCACCGTTTTGCCGTTGTACTCGCCCTTGCGCTCGCGCTCAATTACCGTTTGGTAAATGCGGCCGGTGGTAACGGTGTTTGCCTGCGTGGTGTTAATTCCAAGAAAACGCTCGTAGTGTCCCAAGTCAAGGTCGGTAACCGCGCCGTCCACCGTAACGTAGCATTCGCCGTGCTCGTAGGGGTTTAGCGTGCCCGGGTCAACGTTCAGGTAGGGGTCGAGCTTCTGAATGGCCACCCTGTAGCCGCGCGCCTGCAGCAGGTTGCCCAGCGATGCCGCCACAATGCCCTTACCCAATGACGACACTACGCCGCCCGTTACAAAAATATACTTTGCTGCCATTTTTTTTAGGAATTTTTTTGAAAACAAAGCCCCAAAATTACTTAAAATTTTGTTACCAAAAAAATTTTTATTTTCATCATTTTTATTGTTGTAATTATTTTGTTTTTAAATAGTTGCAAATGTTTAGGCAAAAAAATAAAGGGCAACAAAATGTTGCCCTTCATGCTTTTTAAATCTAATTTTTTCTAAAAAGTTCGCATATCTTCCACCGCCTTATCCGCAAATTTTATGTCAGAAAAATGCGCCGTAAAACCATCGCCGCGCGAACCGTGCGCTGCAAAGCCAACTTTTACCGTATCCTTTTTTTCTAAGTAAAAATTGCGAATCATTTTCCAGCCGCTTGCCTTGTTGGGCGCGTAAAAAAGCGAGTATTCGTTTCCTTTTTTTACCATGGCCAAGTACGCGCTTTCGCCGGCGCTCACAGAGTTGCAGTCGTCGGAGTAGCGGCGCGTAACCACCGATACAATAGTCGGAATTTTGTCCACCGAATTTTCGTAGCACAGCTTTGCCCAAGTATCTTTATTTTGGTACACAACCAGCGCTGCTACATCGTAAACGCTCTTGAGCGCACCGGTAACTTTTGCGCTCAGCGTAAAATCTCCAGCAGGCGCAAACAGCAGCATTGGCGCGCTCTGCACATCGCTTTTGCCATTTGGATTGTTGAATAAATTTGTTTTTCCTTTTGCCGAAATTTCCACCGATGAATCGGTAACAATGTAGCTCAAGGGCTGGTTCACAACTTCAAGCGGGTAGGGGATTGTCGCTACTTTTTTTTGCGCCTGCGCGCTAAAAATTACGGTAGAAAAAATTGCAAAAAGAACGATGTTTTTTTTCATGAGCTGTTTTTAGGTTGAAATTTTACTCCTCAAAGGTACTGTTTTTTCTCAAAATTTCCTCCTTTTTTTTCTTCGGTGAAAAATAAAATATAATGAAAATCAATTTGTTGAAATGTTTTTTGTAAAAAAATAGTAAATAGTAAATAGTAAATAGTAAATAGTAAATTTTACTTATATTTGCCTAAACCTTAAAATAATAAGAATATGAAAAAGTTACTGCTACTCTCGGCGCTAATTGCTGCCTTTGCCATGAGCGCTATGGCGCAAGACAAAGCCTCTGATGTGAAAAAGTTGCTTCAGCTGACGAGCTCTGAAAAAATGATTTCCGGAATATTTGACAACATAATTCCTGCAATGAAGCAGCAGGCAAGCACGCAAATTAAAGGAGTCGATTCCAAGGAAAAGTTGGACAAGTACGTGGAATTTATGATGACGGAGCTAAAAGGAATAACCATTAAGATGGCTAATGAAGAGATGCTCAAGAGCTACGATAAAGCCTTTACCCACGAAGAAATTAAGGATATGATTAAGTTTTACGAATCTCCAACGGGTAAAAAGATGCTTGCGAAAACTCCAGAACTTTCGGCAGATATGATGAACGCAATGATGACAAAATATATGCCTGCGTTTCAAGAAAAGATGACTAAAAAGTTGGAAGAACTGAAATAAAAATTGATAACCTTCACTAAGCGGAAATTTTATTTCCGCTTTTTTTTGCTTTAAAATTTTGATTTACTCAAAGTATTGAGTAAATTTGCTCAATATATTGAGTAAATTTTAATGCTAAGTACAAACGTGCTCATATTAAGAGGCTTGCACAAAGACTAAATGAGCCTCGCCGCTTTATTCAAGTCGTAATGGGGCCTCGTCAGGTGGGAAAAACCACCTTGGTAACGCAGTTGCTCGCAATGGCTGCCGCTCCCTACACCTTCGAGTCGGCAGATAATGTATCGAACCCCAACAGCGTGTGGCTGCAACAGGTGTGGGAAACTGCGCGAATGAAAATGAAGGCTTCCGGCGCTTCGGAGTACCTTTTGGTGGTGGACGAAATTCAAAAAATTTCCAACTGGAGCGAGATTGTAAAGCAGCAGTGGGACGCCGATACGCGCAAAAAAGTAAGGATAAAAGTGCTGCTACTTGGCTCTTCGCGCCTGCTCATTCAGAAGGGGCTTACCGAGTCGTTGGCGGGACGCTTCGAGGTTTTTTACGTTGGACATTGGTCTTATTCCGAAATGCGCGCCGCCTTTGGCTGGAGCTTGGAGCAGTACATTTACTTCGGCGGCTATCCGGGCGCAGCAACTTTGGTAGGCGATGAGGCGCGTTGGAAAAATTATGTCAAAGATTCGCTGATTGAAACCAGCATTTCGCGCGATATTCTTTTGCTTACTCGCGTAGATAAACCCGCGCTGCTAAAGCGTTTGTTTGAGGTTGGCTCGCTGTATTCGGGGCAAATTCTTTCATTTACCAAGCTCATGGGCGAGCTGCAAGATGCAGGGAATACCACCACGCTATCGCACTACCTGCAGCTGCTTTCGGACAGCGTGCTGCTTGGCGGTTTGGAAAAATATGCGGGTAACGTTATTCGCAGGCGCGCCTCGCATCCAAAGTTTCAGGTGTACAACAACGCCCTGCTGAACGCGCAGGGCAGCCTGCATTTTTCTCAAGCAGCAGC
>JAITVR010000120.1 GCA_031285695.1 Prevotellaceae bacterium | reverse complement strand
TCGGTGCAGGCGGGGTGGCTGGAAATGAAGTAGGGAATGAGCTGTAGGCGCAAATTTTCTTCGCGATTTTGCTTGTCAAATAGCTGCTTCAACTTTTCGAACAGCTTGTATGAGGGCTTACGCATGGCTGCCAAAACTCGTTCGGAAGTGTGCTCGGGTGCGACTTTTAGCCGACCGGAAATGTGATGGCGCAACGTTTCGGAAAAATATTTCTCGCCTTCTTTGCTCAAAAAACCTTTTTCGTCAATAAACATATCGTAGCGAATGCCGCTGCCAACAAAGGCTTTTTTGATGTCTGCAATGCTGCGCACTTTTTGCAGCAAGGCAAGCAGGGGCTTAATATCGCTGTTTAAATTTTTGCAAATACGAGGATTGATGCACGAGTAGCGCTTGCACGAATTGCACACGCTTACATCTTTGCCGCACATTTTGTACATGTTGGCCGAAGGGCCGCCAACATCGGATAAGTAGCCTTTGAAGTCGGGCATTTGCACCGTTTGCTCTACCTCGTGCAAAATGGATTTTTCGGAGCGGCTTGCCACGTGTTTTCCTTGGTGCATGGATATGGCGCAGAAGCTGCAACCGCCAAAGCAGCCGCGGTGAATGTTGACCGAGTGGCGCACCATTTCGTAGGCGGCAATGCGCTTGCCGTTGTAGCGCGGGTGCGGCATGCGCGTGTACGGCAGGTCAAACGAGCGGTCGATTTCGGCCTCGCTCATGGGCGGGTACGGCGGATTGACAACTACCGTTTTTTGCCCCACATTTTCGTACAAAACTTGCGCCTGTATCTTATTCGATTCTTCTTCGATTTTTACAAAGTTGGCGGCAAATTTTTCTTTGCTTTTTAGGCAGTCTTCGAAGGAGTGGAGCTGTATGCCCTCTGTCATGCTCGTCATTGCGAGCGGGTTTAGCGAAGCAATCTCAAGCCCGATTGTGAGATTGCTTCGTCGCTCATTCTTCGCTCCTCGCAATGATGCTGTTTCCTTTAGTGGCGTGGGGATAAGAACCGCTGTTTGCGGAACATCGCATATCTCGCCTATTTTTTTGCCGGCGCTTAGGCGTTTTGCAATTTCTAAAATAGATTTTTCGCCCATGCCGTACACCAACATATCGGCGTTGGTTTCGCTCAAAATGCTTGGGCGCAGCTTATCCTGCCAATAATCGTAGTGCGTGAGGCGGCGCAGCGAGGCTTCGATGCCGCCAAGAATGACGGGCGTTTCGGGAAACAGCCGCTTTACAATTTTGGCGTACTCGTAGCAGGCGTAGTCGGGGCGCATGTCGTTGCGCTCGTCGGGTGTGTAGGCGTCGTTGCTGCGCAGCCGCTTGTTGGCGGTGTAGTGGTTTACCATGCTATCCATGCTGCCCGAGGTGATGCCGAAAAACAAGCGAGGCGTGCCCAACTTTTTAAAATCGCGCAAGTCATCGCGCCAGTTGGGCTGCGGCACAATGGCTACGCGGTAGCCCTGCGCTTCGAGCACCCGCCCGATAACCGCCGCGCCAAACGAGGGGTGGTCAACGTAGGCGTCGCCCGAAAAAAGGATAACATCGAGGTAATCCCAACCGCGCGCGGCGACTTCTTTTTGCGAGATAGGAAGAAATTTGGATATGTGGGGCTGCTGATTCATTTTGCGTGCAAAGGTAGCATAAATTCCCTCGGGTAGGTTCAAAACCACGTTTTGGAGCTACCCGACACCTCGGGAGGTCTTAAACGGGCTGTTTGGAGCTACCCGAGCCCTTGGGAAGTCTTAAACAAGCTGTTTGGAGCTACCCGAGCCCTCGGGAAGTCTTAAACAAGCTGTTTGGAGTTACCCGAGCCCTCGGAAGGTCATAAACAAGCTGTTTGGAGGTATGTATAGCTTTTGCTCATTTACCCCCAACCCCAAAAGGGGGCTATAACCGCAGTGGTTGTTGTCTTCTGTGCACTTGTCGTGCTCCGCTTGTCTAAAACCACGTCATTGCGAGGAGGAACGACGAAGCAATCTCAAGCCCGATTGTGAGATTGGCTTCGCCGAACTCCGCTTCGCTACGGTTGCCACGTCGCTCGTGCCTCGCTTCTCGCAATGACGGTGCGTAGCTGTTCGCATACCCACTGCTGTTATAGTCCCCTTTAGGGGGGGTAAAAAATTTTCCATAAAAAAAGCGAAGCAACCTCGTGAGTGAGATTGCTTCGCTTCGCATTTAAAAAAAACTTAGGCTAGCTTTTCGAGCGTGCTTACGTTTTTCTTAATCTCCTCATCGCTCAGCTCGTAGTTGCTCAAGTCGCCCGAAAGGTAGGCGTCGTAAGCCGTCATGTCAATTAAACCATGCCCCGAAAGGTTGAACAAAATGGTTTTTTGCTTGCCCTCTTCTTTTGCCTTGAGCGCCTCCTGAATGGTGGCCGCAATGGCGTGGCACGACTCGGGTGCGGGAATAATGCCTTCGCTTTGCGCAAACAAAATGCCGGCCTTGAACGAATCGAGCTGCTTAATGTCCACCGCCTCAATGAGCTTATCCTTGAGCAGCTGGCTCACTATGGTTCCTGCTCCGTGAAAGCGCAGACCGCCGGCATGAATGTGCGCGGGCGAAAAGTTGTGCCCCAGCGTAAACATGGGCAGCAGCGGCGTGTAGCCGGCTTCATCGCCAAAGTCGTACTCAAAAACACCGTGCGTGAGCTTGGGGCACGAAGCAGGCTCGGCCGCCACAAAGCGCGTGTTTTTTTTGCCCGAAAGATTGTGGCGCAAAAACGGAAAAGCCATGCCGCCAAAGTTAGAGCCGCCGCCAAAGCAGGCAATTACCACATCGGGGTATTCGCCCGCCATTTCCATTTGCTTTTCGGCCTCAAGGCCAATCACCGTTTGGTGTAGCGATACGTGGTTGAGCACGCTTCCCAACACGTACTTGCAGTTGGGCGTTTGCTGCGCGAGCTCTATTGCCTCCGAAATGGCCGTGCCCAAGCTGCCCTGGTAGTTGGGGTTTTCGGTCAAAATTTTTCGTCCCGCCTTGGTTGACATGGAGGGCGAGGCCACCACCTGCGCGCCAAAAGTTTTCATAATGGAGCGGCGGTAGGGCTTTTGCTCGTAGCTTATTTTTACCATGTACACCGCCAGCTCCAGGCCAAACGCACTTGCTGCGTACGACAGCGCTGCGCCCCATTGTCCGGCGCCGGTTTCGGTGGTAATGTTGGTTACGCCCTCCTTTTTGCAGTAGTAGGCTTGCGCCAAGGCCGAGTTGAGTTTGTGCGAGCCTACGGGGCTTACGCTCTCATTTTTGAAGTAAATGTGTGCGGGCGTTCCCAGCGCTTTTTCCAAACCGTAGGCGCGCACCAGCGGCGTAGAGCGGTAGTTTTTGTACATTTCGCGCACTTCTTCGGGAATTTCAATAAACCTGTCGGTTTCGTTGAGCTCCTGATGCGCTAGCTCTTTGGCAAAAAGTGGATACAAATCCTCCGCCTTCAGCGGCTTTTTGGTGCCCGGGTGCAGCATGGGCAAGGGCTTGTTTTTCATGTCGGCCACAATGTTGTACCATGCGGTAGGAATTTCGTTTTCGGGAAGAATAAATCTTTTTTGTGCTTGCGTTTTCATATTTTTTTAGTTTTAAAATGATAGTATTATTGATAAATTGATTTGGACAAAAGAGCAAGGATAAAAGGAGCAAAGACGAAAAAAAGGGTAGGGTCTTTGCTCTTGAAGTCCTTTGTCTTTTGTTCTTGGCGCAGCTATCGCCGCCATCGAATGTGCCTTGGTAAAGTTAGTATTCCGTAAACCATAATTTTTATTTTTTTTGAAACAAAAAGCCCGATGCTCTGCTGTGAACATCGGGCTTTTGTGTTAGTATTTTTATGCAAGCAAAACTATACAAATGTAGCGTTCACAACAGTATTTCCGTTGCGCCACCACCATGATTGTATGCCTAAAACTTGCTTCATTTTTTGTAAAATTTCAACGCAGCAAAGGTAAGCAACTTTTTTTCTATCTTCCAAATTTTTTTGCAAAAAAATTCTAAACCCTGTGCCTTGCTATGTGCCAGCGGCAGTATTTTTGGCGCCTTACCGCCTTGCGGCCGCAGCGCTTCCCCTTTTTGCTTACGTGCACGCAGCGGTGGCGAATGGACTTCAAATCCTTGTAGTTTACATCGCTTTTGCTCAAGCCATCGGCGCCCATAATTACCTCGTTGGGCTTTTTGTTTTCCTGCCGCTGCACGTTTTGCCGCGAAAGCTTTTTCGTTTGCCGCATTTGCCGCGCCATAGGGCTGCAACCGCTCAGCAGCGCAAGCAGGGCAAGTAAGAATATGATTTTTCGTTTATACATAACGTAAAAAAAGCGCCTACAAAAATGGCATTAAACTCCCAAAACAACAGCAGGGCTAATGTTAAGCCTTTGGCTTATGCTGCGCGCCACGGGCAAAGTAGGCTCGCTTTTTCCCGTCAAATAATCACTTATGCGCGATGGGCTTATTTCAAGTAGCACAGATAGCGTTTTTTGGTTAATGCCCATTTCGTACATGCGCAGCTTAATTACATCGGCCAAAGAGGGCTCGCCTAACGAAAAATGCTCATCGGAGTAGTCCGCCACCATGCTTGATAAAAGCTCCAGCTCTATGCTGTTCGGGTCTTTTGAAGAGGTGCTGTCGTCAACCAAGGGAAGCAGCTCCTCTACCCTTTTTACCGCCCAATCGTACTGCGCTCTATTTTCAATTTTTGCCATAGCTGCACCTACTTTTATATGGTTGAACAATTTATTTTGTCGTACTCTTTGTGCGTGCCCACAAAGCGAACATACACAAACTGAATAGTAAACTTAACTACCACCACTAAACGGTAGCTATTACCCTTAATATTGAAAACGTAGCGTTGGTTGCCCACGCTATCGGCGCTGTTAAAGGTTTT